>NZ_LMHR01000045.1:0-1335 GCF_001428465.1 Rhodanobacter sp. Root179
GTTGTGGGCTCCTGAAAAGCTAGTTCAGGGTGTCCACTAAAGCGTAGGAACTGTCCCGTCCGCCTCGAATGACTGGTTAGGCCTAACCACGACCTACATCCCATCCGTCGTAGAGATCCACCCCACAAGATTCTGCCAAGTCGTTGAATGCAATATTGCGGCGATGCAATTTCTCGCATGCTAGGGTTTCAGTTTTGCTCACTTGCAGAACCCAGTTCTCATGTTCGGTTTCTTCGAATTGCTCAACGACGTAATCGTGACTGACTAGTTCTTCCAGCACCTTATGCAGACTCGCCCTGGTTGAAGCGAAGAAGAAAAACCCCCACTTGAGAGGACGGCTTGTGTCGAATCCGTCGGCTTCCATATGACGGAAAAGTTCGATCAGCCTCTCGAAATTGGCGTCCATGTTCTCTAGGCCTAACGCTTGAGTTAAGCGGCGGCGTAGCCGTCCGCCTTGAACGAGGGGTTAGGCCATCGAAGAGTCGGCATGGCTGTTACACAACCCCGTATGTCTTTGCTAACTTTTCTAAAACGTCCGGGGTATTTTGTAACCCACGATCAAGTCTGGCGAGGGCCGCATCATGGTAGGCAACGTACTCACCAAGTAAAGAATATTTGAGTTTTTGTCCCTCGGCACGCAATGCAATATCGAACTCATGTTCCTTTATTGCCAAGCTGGTTGCCGCTTGAATGCGCTGCTGCCGCCTCTGCGACCTGGCAATAAAGAATTGTGCTGAGACCGTGGAGCCTCCTCCGATCAACGCACCGATTAATGCGGCAAGTCCAGAATCCATATGGAACCCCTGTTTTTTTGAGGCCTAACGCTTGAGTTAAGCGGCGGCGTAGCCGTCCGCCTTGAACGAAATGTTAGGCCTACGCCTGCCCATACTCTGCCAGTGCTTTGTTGAACAACCAAGCATCAAACCGCGAACCGTCACCGAGCTCTGCAACCAGCGCCTCCTTGCCACGAGCTGACCTGGTCTTGCCCAGCGCCAAAGCGACGTGACCACCATAGCCGTTGGCGCTGGTAAGAAGGCCAAATAACTCTGGCTCGTAGCGCACGAGCAAGGAATTTGGAAACTGTGAGGTGAAGTAAGCCGCTTGCATAGGGGCGTCACCACCATGGTCTTCTGCATCGAGCGCGATCTTTACGAGGAGAGACAGCAGCTCGGGATCGTTGAGGTTAGCAAGGAAATACTCCTTGGCCTCTTGAGAAGAATGGCAGGAGGCAATCAATTGCTTCCTGATGGTTGCTTCGTCGTACATGAGTAGGCCTAACGCTGGAATTAAGCGGCGGCGTAGCCGTCCGCTTGAATGACTTGTTAGACGGCAGCA
>NZ_LMHR01000046.1:0-32531 GCF_001428465.1 Rhodanobacter sp. Root179
GGGGGGGGGGGGGGGGGGCCGCTCAGCCCGGTTGCGCCGGATTCGCGGCCGTTCGACGTCTGGCGCGCGGATGGCGACGGGAACCTTCGCTCACAGCGGATGTTGGCGATAGAACAGCTCAAGTTGTCGATAGACCGCGGGCAGGTGTTCGCGCAAGGCGGCGGGGGCTTCGAAGAACTGTTCGCTGAGGACGGCGAAGAATTCGGCGTGGCTTTCCAGGCCGTATGGATCGATCGGCAGATCGATGCCATGGCGCCGGGCTTCGCTCAGCTGCTCCCACGCGCTGGTGAAAGCCTGCGCCCATGCGCGGCGATCCATGCGTCGGTGCAGCGGCGGGAAGCCGTCGGCGTCGCCGTTCAACATGTCGAGCTTGTGCGCCATTTCGTGGACGACCACGTTGTGCCCGGGTTGCCGCCCGATCGCCTGCACGTCGTCCCACGACAGGATCACCGGTCCGCGGTTCCAGGCTTCGCCGGCCAGGATGTCGCGGCTGCGGTGCACCACGCCCGCGTCGTCCACTCGTTCGCGCTGCGGGCTGAAGGCGCGTGGGTAGACGATGATGCTGTGCCAGCCGTCGTACCAGTCGAGCCCGAGTTTCAGGATCGGCAGGCAGGCGTGGGTCGCCAGCAGGACGCGGTCGGCGTCGTCCAGATGCAGGCCCTCGACCGGCTCCAGCGACTTGCGTTCCAGGAACAGGGTGACCAGCACGCGCAGGTTGGCCTGGTCCGAGGCACCCAGCCGGCGCGCGGCGGCGCAGCGTCGCAGCGCGTCGCGCCAGAGTCCTTCGGCGATCGGTCGTCGCGCGACGAGGCGTCGTATGCGCCAGTTTCTGATTCTGTCGAACATGAGCACATCCCGAAGAGTCGTACGAACGCGAATCGGCGGCGTCGGCGGCGAGTCCTGTTCCGATGCCTGGCGGGCACGTGCTGGCGAAGCGTTGCCACGGCCTTTGGCCACGAACCCAGGAGATGGGGCGGACGCGGGCTCTTCACAATGCGCAGGCGGGAGCTTCCGCACAGTTGCCACAAACACGCTCCGCTACGGGAGCCCCGCACGCACGCATATCCGGAGCCAGGCATGACGCACGCGAAGCAGTTCCTCGGTCTGGTCGGCTGGCTGTTGCTGAGCTTCGTGGCCGCCGCCATCGGTGCGGTGGCTTCGGTACAGGCGGCCGATTTCTATCAGCAGCTGGCCCAGCCCTCGTGGGCCCCGCCGTCCTCGGTGTTCGGCCCGGTATGGTCGGTGCTGTATGCGCTGATGGGCATCGCTGCGTGGCTGGCCTGGCGCGAAGGCGGCTGGCACCGGCAGCGTGGCGTGCTCACGCTGTTCGTGATCCAGCTGGCGCTGAACGCGTTGTGGAGCTGGCTGTTTTTCGGCTGGCATCGCGGTGCGCTGGCCTTTGCCGACATCGTGGTGCTGTGGCTGCTGATCGTGGCCACGGTGCTCGGCTTCTGGCGCGTGCGAGCGCTGGCCGGCGCCTTGCTGCTGCCGTACCTGGGCTGGGTGGGTTTCGCCTCGGCGCTGAACTTCGCGGTGTGGCATCTGAATCCGCAGATGCTGGGCTGATGCTGCGGCGGGTTTCGAATTCAGCGGGCCAATGCCGCGTAGGCATCCAGCGCCTGCTGGCGTGACTGGCCGAGGTCGACCATCGGCGCCGGGTAACCGCTACGCCTGAGCAGGGCCGCGTCCTTCCACGGTTCGTGCAGCAATGCCACGGGCGCGTCGGCCAGCTCCGGCAACCAGCGGCGCAGGTAAGCGCCGTCGGGATCGAACTTCTTCGCCTGGGTGAGTGGATTGAACACGCGGAAATACGGCGCGGCATCCGCGCCGCAGCCGGCCACCCATTGCCAGCCCAAGGTGTTGTTGGCCAGGTCGGCGTCGACCAGGGTGTCGTGGAACCAGCGCGCGCCGTGCAGCCAGTGCTGGCGCAGGTTCCTGGTCAGGAAGCTGGCCACGATCATGCGCACGCGGTTGTGCATCCAGCCGGTGTGCCACAACTCGCGCATGCCGGCATCGACCAGCGGAATGCCGGTGCGGCCGCGTTGCCAGCGTTCGATCACGACTTCGTCGGCAGCGGCCCAGGCGAAATCGTCGAAGCGCGGGTTGAAGTTTTCCGTGGGCGTGTGCGGAAAGTGGAACAGCAGGTGATGGGCGAACTCGCGCCAGCCCAGTTCGCGCAGGAACGGTTCGAGGTCGGGTCGGCGCTGGGCGTCGGTAGCGCGGGCGCGGCGGTCCAGCTCGAAGTGGATCTGCCGTGGCGAGATCTCGCCGAAATGCAGATGCGGCGACAGCCGCGAGGTGCCGTGCCGCGCGGGCAGGTCGCGCGCGTGGGCGTAGTCGCTGATGGCGTCGTCGGCGAAAATTTCCAGCAGGTCGCGCGCGCCGGTTTCGCCCGGCTGCCAGTGCGCGTGCAGGCCGCCGGCCCAATCGACGCGCGGCAGCAGTTCCAGTGCATCGAGCGGAACGCCGCCGGGCAGTTCGCGCCAGCCCGGAACGCGCGGCGCCGGCAACGGTTCGACCGGTTGCAGTTCCGGCCGCAGCTTGCGCCAGTACGGCGTGAACACCTTGTACGGCTGGCCTTGCCCGGTGGCGATCCGCCATGGCTCGCACCACAACGCCGCGTTGTGGGTGTGCACCGCGATGCCGTCCTGCCGCAGGGCGCTCTTGAGCTGCGTGTCGCGCTCGATCGCGGCCGGCTCGTACAGGCGGTTCCAGTACACCGCGCCGGCACCGCTGCGACGGATCAGTTCGCGCAGGACGGCCAACAGCTCGCCACGGCGCAGGTGCAGGGCGGCGCCGGCGTCGCGCAGATCCCGGTCCAGCGCGCGCAGCGCATGATGCAGCCACCAGCGGCTGGCGGAACCGGCCGCGCAGGCTTCGTCATCGGCATGGATGAACACCGGCAGCACGTGGGCGTGCTCGGCGCAGGCCGAGCTCCACGCGGGATTGTCCGCCAGGCGCAGGTCGCGCCGGAACAGCATCAGCGCCGTGCTCATCGAGGCAGGCTCCGCGGCGGCACCGCGCTCAGAACCCGAACAGCGGCTGCAGCGTGCGCGCCATCCAGCTGGAAAACACCAGCGGGGCATCGGTGGCTGCCACGCAGATGCACGGCACGCCGGGTGAGGTCACCGGCTGGTGCAGGGTCTCGCCGTCCAGGTCGGCCACGTCGCCGGGGCCGAAGTGGCCGAGCAGGTCGTCGTAGGCGCCATCCAGGATCATCGTCAGTTCGCTGCCGCCGTGGCTGTGCAGCGGCAGTTTGCTGCCCGGCGCGATGCGCAGCAGCATCAGGTCGCCGCCGGCGATGCCGCTGGCGCGGATGCGCTGCACGCCCGGCGCCACGCGGCGCCAGCGCAACGCCCGCATGGACGGGCCGAACCACGGGTGCAGCGCGCTGGGTAGCCGGTCCGGGTTCCGCTCCTCGATGACCTCGGCGGGCGCCGTCGGCAGCGCCTCGGCCGGTTCGGCGTCGAGCAGGGCCAGCATCGCGGCGCGCGCATCGTCGGCCGGTACGTCGACGCGTTGCTGCTGCATCAGCACGCCACCGATCCGGTCGGCGTCGAGCAGGCGCTCGCGACAGGTGGTGCAGCGCTCCAGGTGGGCGGAGGCGACCACCGCCAGCGCGGCCGGCAAGGCGCCGGCGGAATAGCTGAGCAGGGTGGCGTCGTCGAGGTGGCGATTCGGCTTCATCGCGGGGCCCTCATGCTGCCCTGCAGTTTGGCAAACGAGCGCCGCAGCGAGGACTTGACCGAGCCCAGCGGCATGTCCAGCTCGCGGGCGATCTCGCTGTGACTTTTGCTTTCGAGGTAACACATGCGAACAAGCTTGGCCTGCACGGGTGGAAGGTGATCGATGGCCTGCTTCAGCAGATCCTGGTCGAAGGAGGATTCGGGTTGCGAGTCGAGCCGACCGGATTCGAGATGGTCGAGCCGGTCAAGACCTTCCTGGATCGGCAGCCAGTGCGGCTCCCTGCGCACGTGGTCGATGTAGAGGTTGCGTGCCACGCGATACAGCCAGGTGGCGAGGCTGGCGCGCGCCGGATCGAACATCGCGGCCTTGCGCCACAGCGTCAGCAGTGCCTCCTGCACCAGCTCGTCGGCGATCGACTCGGCCACGCCCAGGTTGCGCAGGTAGCGCTGCAGGCGCGGCGCGAAGTGATCGTAGATGCGCATGAAACTCGCACGGTCGCGCTGTACCGACACGGCCGCCATCTGTGCCGACCAGTACGATGCATCAGGCGCGCTGTGGTTCATGGGAGCGGACACGGATCGTTTGGCCCCGGCGGGCGTCATCCCGGTGACAGAGTGGTTCCGAACCATCATACGCAACTTCCCGCCCACGGCTGCGGCGCACCCCGACGCCGGGGTGTGCTCCATGCCGGTGCATACGGAGAAGCTGCGGATTCGGATTCATCGCAACCGGGGCGATGGTCGGAGATGCCGCATCACGAGTGGTGGGCCCACGAGGACTCGAACCTCGAACCAAGGGATTCGCGTGTTCCGGAGGTTTCCCTTCGGCGCGGACTATCTCTTCACCCTTCACACGTTGCATGGCTTCGTGCGGTTGGGGTGCGGGACGCTCTAGCCTGTCATCAAGGGCGCTGAAGCCCTCAGGTAGTCTCTGCACCTTCCGCCGGTGTACCGGCGGCTTGGCTCAGGGTTGCCACCGGCCGCGTCTGCGCCGCTGAGGTTTCCCTGAATTCATCCCGTTCCCGTCCATGCATTCCTGCACGGCGGCACCTTTCGATGAGTCCCCTGCTCTAACCATTGAGCTATAGGCCCGTATGCCTATGGTAGCAACGCCCGCAGGCAAAGCCACGCCTTGCGCGCGCTTTGGATTATGCTAATAGGATGAAATCCGAACTTGCCTGCATGGTGTGCGGTGCCATCCTGACAGGCAGGCAGCGCCGATTCTGTTCCCGGGTCTGCAAGAACCGGGATACCAATCATCGACACCAAAGCTACTCCAGCCAGCAGTTACGCGGCCTGTTACGCAAACGGCAACTGGTTGAGTCAGCGGGCGGATGCTGCGTGCGGTGTGGCTATCGCGCGAATCTTGCAGCGTTGACCTGGCACCATGGCAAACACGCACGCAAATCATTCAACCTCGACCTGCGCGCGCTCTCGAATCGGAGCATGGCTGAAGTCGAGCGCGAGCTGACCAAATGCATCTTGTTGTGCGCCAATTGCCATGCGGAAGAGCATCACCCCGAAATGGCCACGACAAATCGTGGTTCCAGAAAAGACAACGGCCGCATGCGCGACCGTTGAAAAGAAGCATCGCGGGCGAGCAGCTGTTACTCGACGTCGAGGAACGAGCGCAGCTGTTCGGAGCGGCTGGGATGACGCAGCTTGCGCAACGCCTTGGCTTCGATCTGGCGGATGCGCTCGCGGGTGACGTCGAACTGCTTGCCGACTTCTTCCAGCGTGTGGTCGGTGTTCATGTCGATGCCGAAGCGCATGCGCAGCACCTTCGCTTCGCGCGGGGTGAGGCCGGCGAGCACGTCGCGCACGGTTTCCATCAGGCCGGTTTCCGTCGCCGAGTCGATCGGCGAGCTGGCGTTGCCGTCCTCGATGAAGTCGCCCAGGTGGGAATCCTCGTCGTCGCCGATCGGGGTTTCCATCGAGATCGGTTCCTTGGCGATCTTCAGCACCTTGCGGATCTTGTCCTCGGGCATCTCCATTTCCTTGGCCAGTTCTTCCGGCGTGGCCTCGCGGCCGAACTGCTGGAGCATCTGGCGGGAAATGCGGTTCAACTTGTTGATCGTCTCGATCATGTGCACCGGGATGCGGATGGTGCGGGCCTGGTCGGCGATCGAACGGGTGATCGCCTGGCGGATCCACCAGGTGGCGTAGGTCGAGAACTTGTAGCCGCGGCGGTATTCGAACTTGTCGACCGCCTTCATCAGGCCGATGTTGCCTTCCTGGATCAGGTCGAGGAACTGCAGGCCGCGGTTGGTGTACTTCTTGGCGATCGAGATCACCAGGCGCAGGTTGGCCTCGACCATTTCCTTCTTGGCGCGACGGGCCTTCGCCTCGCCACTGGCCATGGCGCGGTTGATGTCCTTGATGTCGATCAGCGGCAGGAACAGCTTGCGCTCGATAGCGGCGAGCTTCTCCTGCTCGGCGTCGATCGCTTCGCGATGGGTCTTGATGTTCGGCGACCACTTCTGGCGCTTGCGGCCCAGTTCGGCCGCCCACTCGAGGTTGCCCTCGTTGCTGGGGAAGGTCTTGATGAACTCGGCCTTGGGCATCTTCACCTGCTTGACGAAGATGTCCAGCAGCACGCGCTCGTGATGGCGGATGTCGCCCACCACTTCGCGCAGCTTGCGCACGAAGCCGTCGATCAGCGCGGACGGCAGCTTGAGCTTGAGGAATTCCTCGGCCATCTGGTCGCGCAGCTTGACGATCTTTTTGTCGGTGATGCTGGCGGCTTTCGGGGCGGCCTTCTGGAACTTGCCGTAGTAGTCGCGCAGCAGCTCCATGCGGCGCTTGACCTCTTCCGGGTCGGGACCGCTGGGGCCGGCTTCTTCCTCGTCCTCGGCGGACTCGTCCTCGTCCTCGTCGCCTTCCTCGCCTTCCTCGACTTCGGGCGCGAGCAGGGCGGCGGCTTCCTTTTCCTTGCGGGCGAGGTCGGCGGCTTCTTCCAGGTCGAGGAAGCCGGCCAGGATTTCGCTGAGGCGGCGCTTGCCGTCCAGGTGCTGGTCGTATTCTTCCAGCAGCAGTTCGATGGTCAGCGGGAAGCTGGCCAGCGCGGTCTGCACCTGGCCGAGGCCTTCCTCGATGCGCTTGGCGATGGCGATCTCGCCTTCGCGGGTCAGCAGCTCGACCGTGCCCATCTCGCGCATGTACATGCGCACCGGGTCGGTGGTGCGGCCCACTTCGGCATCCACGGCGGAGAGCAGGGCCACCGCTTCTTCGGCGGCCGAGTCGTCGTCGCCGGAGCCGCCACCGGGGGCGGCGCCATCGGAGATGGTGTCGGTGTCCGGCGCGGCGTCGTGCACTTCGATGCCGACGCCCTTGAGCACCGCCATGATGTCTTCGATCTGCTCCGGATCGACGATGTCGTCGGGCAGGTGGTCGTTGATCTCGGCGTAGGTCAGGTAGCCCTGCTCCAGGCCCTTGGCGATGAGCGCCTTGATTTCAGACTGTTGCTCGTGGGGAGCTTTGCTATTCATTCACCGACCGCCGCAAGGTTCAAGAACCGGACATTATAGCGATGTGCTGCTTTTTTGACCAGTTTTCAAGTAGGAAAGGGTTGCGATCAGGCACGCAAAAATCGCGCCAAATCACGGAATTGCCGTGCATCGGCTGGCATCAGGCCGGGCCTCGCACGCGTCGATCCGTTCAGCCGGTGTCGAGCCAGAAAGTCACCGGGCCATCGTTCACCAGCTGCACCACCATATGGGCACCGAAGCGGCCGGTTTCCACCCCCGGGTGCGCCGCCCGCGCCGCGGCCAGCAGGTGCTCGAACCAGCGCCGCCCATGCTCGGGTGGCGCGGCGCGGGTGAAGCTGGGGCGCATGCCCGAGCGGGTGTCGGCGGCCAGGGTGAACTGGCTGACCAGCAGCAGGCCGCCGCCGGTGTCGCTGAGCGAGCGGTTCATCTTGCCGTTGTGGTCGGCGAACACGCGGTAGCCAAGCAGGCGTTCCAGCATGCGCCGGGATTGCGCCTCGCCGTCGTCCGGCTGCACTGCCACCAGCGCCAGCAGGCCGGGGCCGATGGCGCCGACCGTTTCGTCGTCCACGCTGACGCTGGCTGAAAGGACTCGCTGGATCAGGGCAATCATGGCGGTGCGGTGGCGAGGGAGTGCCCAGCTTACGGTGCCAACCGTCGCGGTGAAAGATCGGCGGAGCGTCGCTTACACTGCGCGGATGCGTATCGACATGTTTCTCGTCTATCTCCTGCTGCGCCTGCTCGCGTTGCTGCCACTGCGTGCGCTGCATGGCGTCGGTGCCGGCTTCGGCCGCCTGCGGCTGCGGCTCGGCGGCCGCACGGTGCGTAACACCGCGGTCAACCTGCGCATCGCGCGACCGCAGCTGGACGCGGCGGCACAATCGCGCCTGCTGCGTCAGGTCATGACGGAGAACGGCAAGTCGGGCAGCGAGATCGTCAAGGTCTGGGGTGCCGGTGCCGAGCGTGCGCTGGCGCTGGTGCGCGAGGTGCGCGGCGAGGCGCTGCTGGATGCCGCGCTGGCGGCGGGCAAGGGCGTGATCATCGCCGCGCCGCACCTGGGTTGCTGGGAATTGCTGAATTACTGGCTGTGCCGCAAGACGCCGATGGCGATCCTGTACCGGCCGCCGCGCTTCGCCGCGATCGAGGGGCTGCTGCGCAAGGTGCGCGGGGCGCTGGCGCCGGAGCAGGTGCGGGCCGATGGCGCCGGCGTGCGCACCTTGTACAAGCGACTGGCGGCGGGGGGCACGGTCGGCATCCTGCCGGACCAGAAGCCCCGCGCCGGCGAGGGCGAGTTCGCGCCGTTCTTCGGTCGCGATGCGCTGACCATGGTGCTGCTGCCGCGGCTGGCCGCCCGCACCCGCGCCAGCGTGCTCTATGCGTTTGCCGAACGGTTGCCGCACGGGGCGGGTTTCCGCATCCATCTGCTGCCGGCGCCCGCGGACCTCACCGATGCGGATCCGGCGACCGCCTGCCGCGCGCTCAACCAGGGCGTGCAGGATTGCGTGGAGCTGGCGTTCGCGCAGTACCAGTGGCAGTACCGGCGCTATTCCGCCGTGGGGCTGGTCAATCCCTATGACGGGAAAAACGGCTAGGACGTCGCCACACGCGCCGGATTTCCCCGGCGCTCAGCCGAGCCGGCGCAGGAACACGGTCATTTCCTTTTCGGCCTGCTTGTCGCCGCGCGCGGTGGCCGCGCCGATGCCGCTGCGCCACGCGGCGGCCGCCGCTTCGTTGTCACCGCTGGCCAGGCAGGCCTTGCCCAGCAGCTTCCACGCGGCCGAGTAGCCCGGGTCGAAATCCGTGGCGCGCTGCAGCTCCCCGATCGCCGCCGCGTGGTCGCCCTCGGCGAGCAGGGCGCTGCCCAGCGAGAAGCGCAGCAGCGCGCCGTCACGGGGACCGCCGCATTGCCGGCGCAGGTTGGCGATCTGTTCGGCGCTCATGGCCGTGGCGAGTAGCGGCGGTCGTCCGACGGGTAGACGCGGGTGGGCTGCGCCGGCTCGGGCGGCGTTTGCCCCGCGCGCAGGTCGGCGAGTGCAACGGCTGGCCAGACTTCCAGCCACGACGAGCGAAACGGCTGCACCAGCAGAGCATAGCGCAGTGCCGTGGCATCCGGCTGGTCCACGCGGCGCACCACCACGCCATCCGGGTGGGCGCGGGAGAAATCCTGGATCGCCTGGTCCTGCACCGCCTGATTGCCGAACAGTTCCTGGATCGGCCGGGTCAGCCGGCCTTCGAAATGGAACTGGCCCTCGTAGTTGCCGAGGAAGGCGATCGGCCGCCCGGCCTGCTCGGCGGCGCCCAGCATCTGCGAGATCGGCCGCAGGTCGAAACGGTTCCACAGGGTCAGGGTGAACAAGGTGTTGAGGGCCAGCACGCCGATCAGCCCGGCCACCGCCAGGCGGCGCAGTTCGCCACGGCCGCGCAGCAACACCAGGGCGCCCAGCAGCAGGAACACCACGCTGAAGTAACGGCTGTAGGGCGCGGCGGCATCCGGCCATTCGCCATGCAGGTGGTTGCCGGCGACCAGCAGCGGCAACGCGAACAGGAGCAGGGCGAACACGATGCTGCCAAGGGCCAGTGGCCAGGTGCCCAGCCAGCCGCTGGCCGCCACGACCGGGCGGCGCTCGCGCAGCACGGCGATCGCACCGGCCATCAGCAAGGCCATGCCACCCAGTTCCGGCAGCGGGTAGTAGACCTGCTTGCCGCTGATCAGCGAGAACACCACGAAGCCCGGCACCAGCCAGCACAGTGCGAAGCGCAGGCCCGACTCCAGCGGCCGACGCAGGCTGGCCACGGCCACCCACATGCGCGGCCAGCCGCTGAACGGGAACAGCATCACCGGCAGCCACAGCAGGTAGAACCAGAACGGTTCGGCGTGATTCTGCAGGTCCTTGCCCTGGGCCAGCTTGTCGACCACGCGACCGGCGGTCTGGGTGAAGAACAGCCGCTGCCGGTACGCCTCGCCGCCGGAGAATCCGGCCGGCAGCGCCCAGGCCAGCAGCATGGCGCCGCCGAGCAGGAAGGACAGCAGGCCGCGACCGTACCAGCGCGCGCGATGCTCGCTGGCCCAGTCGCTCCACAGCGGGCCGAGCAGCCACGGGAACACCACGTGGAGCAGCATCACCGGGCCCTTGGTCAGCAGGCCGAGGCCCAGGCACAGGCCGAACAGCAGCCAGCGCGGCTCGGCGCGTTGCGACTTCGGGGTCAGGCACAGCAGCGCCGCCAGCGTCCATGTCGCCAGCAGCACGTCGTACATGATCTGCAGGCCGAACAGGAAGGCGTAGCCGAAGGCCAGCAGCATCCACGGCGTCGCCCTGGCCATCCACGGCCGGTGCGGGAAGAGTCGGCGTGCCAGCAGCGAGACCAGCACCAGCTGGGCGCCGCCGACCAGCACCTCGAGGATCCGCGGCCACACGTCGCTGACGCCGAACACGAACCAGCCGCCCTGGATCAGCCAGAACAGCAGCGGCGCCTTCTCGCTATAGGGCTGGCCGTTGATGTGCGGCACCAGCCAGTGACCCTGGTTCCACATTTCCCACGCCACCGCGAGGGTGCGGGTGGAATACAGCGGCATCGGCCCGTGCGAGAAGATCGCCGCCAACGCCACCACGGCCCACAGCGGCAGCCACGGCCAGACGGCGCGAAGATGTTCGGAACGGCTATACGGGCTCAGTGACACGGGCAGGCTCTTGGCGGGCAGGGGATGATTCTAGCCTGCGCGGCGTGGCGGCAAGTGGCGCAGGTGCACGCATCGGTCAGGCCGGGCCCCAATAACCGATGCGCCGGCGGATCTTCAGCTTGCGCCACAGGTTCAGCGGCTTGCGCCGGCGATTCTTCGCGCCGCGGGCGATGAAGGTGTCGATCGCGTCGAGCACCCGTTCGCTGGAATGGCCGTCGCGGTAGGGATGGATCGCGTCGGCGTAGTCGCGGATCGCCTGCATCAGCTCCGGCGGCCGCGCCAGCGCCCGCTCGATCGCGCTCTCGAACTGCGCCGGGTCGTCGATGTCGATCAGCTGCGGGCCGGGGCGGCGGTTCTTGAACGTCACCACCGGCTTGCCGGTGAGCAGGAATTCGTTGAGTGCGGAGGAGGTGTCCGAGCACATCATGTCGACCTGCGGGAACAGCTCCAGGATGTTGTCGTTCTCGGCGAACGTGAGGTACTCGTTCTGCAGCGCCTTGAACTTCGCCGTGGTCTCCGGGTTCATCTTCGGGTGGAAGGTGACGATCCAGCGCCAGCGGCCATCGCGCGACAGCCGCCGCACTTCCTCGTACAGCGTCTCGGCCGCGCTCCACGAGGGCGAGAAGGTGGAGTGGTAGAGGATCACCGGGGGCTGGCGCACCGGCGGCAGCGGGCCGTCGATCTGCTTCATGAACGGATCGATCTTGGGGAAACCGGTCTCGATCACGCTGAAGTGGCCGACCTTGTCGGCGATCGCCTGGAACTGGGCGGTGTCGCGGGGGCCGGTGGTGCAGTACAGGTCGAAGAAGCCGCGCACGTAGATGTGCCGGGGCTTGCCGGCGTCGAAACCGTGGAAGGTCTCCACCTTCACGCCGGGAAAGAAGTGCGGCACCGCGTTGGACGAGGTGATCACCGCGATCGGATGCCAGGCGCGCACCTCGGCCACGCTCAGCAGGCGCTCGCCTTCGACCAGGTCTTCCGCGCCGGGGCCGTCGAAGAACCAGGCGGTCTCGTCGCCGCGGGCGCGGATGGCTTCCTGCAACGGGCGCAGGATCGCCAGCGCGTAACGCTCGGAGCCGTACAGGAGGTAGTGCTTCTTGGGAGTCATCAGCGATCGATTTCGTGTTTGTGGAGCAGGGCCGCCGCGCTCGCCACCGACTCGGGATGGTTGACCATCTCGTAATAGCGCATGCGTTTGTACAGCGCGTAGCTGGCCGCGGTCTGGGCGATCAGGAAGCCGCGCCAGCCGTCCAGGAAGGCCAGCCGGAACAGGTAGTCCTTGAGGAAGGCCAGCAGGTAGACGAACGGTGCCTGCCACATCCGCACCGGCTTGCGCCTGTCCAGCCAGTCGCGGCATTTCAGCTCGGCGTAGCGCAGTACCTTCAGCTGCTTGTGCGCCAGGCTGGGATTGTTGGCGTGGTCGAAGGCGGCGCGCAGCGTGGGCGCGACACCGTCGAAGCGCAGCGATTCGTGCACCCGCGCATCACTCCAGCGCGCACGGCCGCGATGGTATAGCCGCGCCAGTTTCTCGCCCACGTTCGGCCGGTACCAGCGCATCGGCCGGCCCATGTAGATCGTGCGGCGGCGCAGGTACGCCGCCGGGGCGTCGCCCGCCATCAGCCCGGGCAGGCGCTGCTGCAGTTCCACCGCGAGTTCCGGGCTGAGCCATTCGTCGGCATCCAGCACCAGAATCCAGTCATGGCTGCACTGGTTGCTGGCGAAATTGCGCTGGGCACCGAAGCCGAGCCAGTCCTGCTGGATCACGCGGGCGCCATGCGCCCGGGCAATCGCCACGGTGTCGTCGTCGCTGCCCGAGTCCACTACCAGTTTTTCGGCCGCGAACGGCACGCTGTCCAGGCAGCGGGCGATGCTTCCGGCCTCGTTGTGGGTGATGACGGCGAGGGTCAGCGGGAGGGTCGGCATGGGCGGGATTCTAGCCCATGCCCCGATTCACCCGGGTGGAGGCGACGTGGCGGCGGTTAATTCGCCCATTCGGCCAGCCAGGTCGCAACTTCGCGGCGCCATCCATGACAAAATTCACTGGCGTCGATCGACCGTGCGTGCTCCGGCACGCCCCTGCCATCGAAATTAACGGCCGTCCATGAAACGAATCCTTGTCACTGGTGGCGCTGGCTTCCTTGGCTCGCACCTGTGTGATCGACTGCTTCGCGACGGCCATGACGTGTTATGCGTGGACAACTTCTTTACCGGCAGCAAGCGCAACGTGGCGCACCTGCTCACACATCCGTATTTCGAACTGATGCGGCATGACGTGACCTTTCCCCTCTATGTGGAAGTGGAGCGCATCTTCAACCTGGCCTGCCCGGCCTCGCCGGTGCATTACCAGCATGATCCGGTGCAGACCACCAAGACCAGCGTGCATGGCGCGATCAACATGCTGGGCCTGGCCAAGCGGGTAAAGGCGCGCATCCTGCAGGCTTCCACCAGCGAGGTCTACGGCGACCCTGAGGTGCATCCGCAGATGGAAGGTTACTGGGGCAAGGTCAACCCGATCGGTATCCGCAGCTGCTACGACGAAGGCAAGCGCTGCGCCGAAACGCTGTTCTTCGACTACCACCGCCAGCACGAGCTGGACATCAAGGTGGTGCGCATCTTCAACACCTACGGCCCACGCATGCACCCGAACGATGGGCGGGTGGTGAGCAACTTCATCATGCAGGCGCTGCACGGGGAAGACATCACCATTTACGGCGACGGCAGCCAGACGCGCAGCTTCTGTTACGTCGACGACCTGATCGAGGTGATCGTGCGGATGATGGATTCCGGGCACGGCTTCACCGGCCCGGTGAACATCGGCAACCCGATCGAGTACACCATGCTCGAACTGGCCGAGAAGGTGATCGCCCTGGTCGGCGGACGCTCGAAACTGGTGAACAAGCCGTTGCCGTCGGATGATCCGCGCCAGCGCCAGCCGGACATCTCCGTGGCGCGCGACCGGCTCGGCTGGCAGCCGAGCGTGACGCTCGAAGACGGCCTCAAGGAAACCATTGCCTATTTCCGTCGGCTGCGCGAGGAGGGTGGGGCGGCATGACCAGCTTCGCGGTCGTCATCACCAGTTACAACTATCGGGATTTCGTCGGTACGGCGGTCGACAGTGCGCTGGCGCAGACCCGCGCGGCGGCGCAGGTCATCGTGGTCGATGACGGCTCCGGCGACGGTTCGGCGGATCACCTGCGCGAACGCTACGGCAACGATCCGCGGGTCACCCTGGTCTGTGGCGAGAATGGCGGCCAGCTGGTGGCCTTCCAGCGCGGCGTGGCACGCGCCACGGCCGACGTGATCTGTTTTCTCGATGCGGACGACCGCTGGGAAGCGGACTATCTGTCGCGCCTGGGTGAGCTGTACGACGGCCGCCGCGATGTCGATTTCGTGTTTTCCGACACGCAGCTGTTCGGCGACGAAAATCGCTGGATGGGTTATTCGGAGCGCTCGCATGACCTGGGCTATACCGCCATCAGCACCTACATGCTGATGCACTGGTACGGTGCGCCGACTTCGGCGTTGTCGATGCGAGCGCTGTGGGCGCGGCGCACGCTGGAACTGCCGGAGGAATTGAGCCATACGTGGCGGCTGTCCGCCGACAACTGCCTGGTGTTCGGCGCCAGCGTGCTGGGCGCACGCAAGTATTACCTGCGCACCGGCGCCGTGCATTACCGCATCCACGGCAACAATGGCTGGTGGGGAAAACAGACAGCGACCAGCATCTATCTCAACCGCTTCCGCTCGCGTTGCCTGATCGAGATCTATGCCAGGAACATCGGCCTGGACACGCGCTCCGTCGACAATGCCAAACACGAGTTCCGCACCAAGCCCGAGCCATCCTGGCGTGAGGCCAGGCGTTACGCCAGGATGGTGCGCATGCGTCGCGGCAGCTGGCTGGGCAACCTGAATCGCGCGTTGTCCATCCTCGGCCCGGTCTGGTGGCGCGGCATCCGTGGCGGTCATCGCCTGACCGGCGACGAATGAGCGGGGTTGCCGTGCGCATCAGTGTCGCCGTGATCACCTACAACTGGCCGAGCGCACTGGCGCTGGTGCTGCAGGCGCTGGCGGCGCAGAGCGAGCTGCCGTACGAAGTGATCGTCACCGACGACGGCTCGCAACCGGCCACTCGCGGGCTGCTCGAAAACATCGCGCCCGGCTATCCGGTGCGGCTGGTCCACCTGTGGCAGCCCGACGATGGTGCGCGCATGAGCCGCGCGCGCAACCGGGCGATCGCCGCCGCCCGGGGCGACTACCTGATCCTGCTCGATGGCGACATGGTGGCCGAGCGGCACTTCGTCGCCGACCACCACGCGTTCGCCCGCCGCGGCTGCTTCGTGCAGGGGTCGCGGGTGCTGACCGACGCCGGACTGACCCGGCGGATGCTGGAAGAGGCCGTGCCGATGCCCGGGTTCCTCAGCCGGGGCATCGAGCGTCGGCGACACACGCTGCGGCTGCCGGCGCTGGCGCAGTGGTATGCCCGGCCGGGCACCAAGCAGCGCGGCATCAAGAGCTGCAACATGGCGTTCTGGCGCGACGACCTGCTGCGCCTGAATGGCTTCAACGAGGCGATGACCGGCTGGGGGCGCGAAGACACCGAACTGGCGATACGCGCCTTCCACGCCGGGCTGCTGCGGCGCGAACTGCGTTTCAGTGCGCTGGCGACCCATCTCTACCATCCCACCCGCAAGCATGTGGTGGGCAATCCGAACGACCTCATCGTCGACGACACCCGGGCACGCGGGCTGGTCCGCTGCGAGCAGGGTGTGGATGGCCATCTGGCCGAATTCGCCCAGCCACCGGCGGATCTGCGCCCCGGCTGACGGCACGCCGGGAACAAGACGGCTGGTCAGGCCAGCTGGGCCAGCGCGACATCCACCCGCTGCGCGAATGTCGCATCGTTGGTCTCGAACCATTCCCGCGCCTGCCGGCCCAGGCTGGCCAGTTCGGAGAACGGCATGCTGGTGAGTCGTTCGATCGCCTCTTCCAGCGCCGATTCGTCGAATTGATGGATGGATGCGAGGTTGAACGAGCCTTTCCCGATGGCTTTCACCAGCACGCCGCGGTCCGCTTGCACCAACTCGTTCATCGGGGCGGCATCGGAGGTGATCACCACGGCGCCGCAGCTCATCGCCTCGGCGATGTAATGGCCCCAGCCTTCGGTTTCCGACAGGCACAGATGGAACAGGTGGGCATTCTGCAGCTGGCGTATCTCGCCCTCGTCGCACACGTGGCCCAGCCGGTGCTCGATGTTGGCTGGCATCGGCCCGGCCGCCTGCACGGCTGTTCGCGGTGACTGCAGCACCAGCAGCTTCGGCCATTCCGGATGGCGTCGCCACAAGGCCAGCAGGCGCTCCGTGCCCTTCATCCGGCTGGCACCGGCCAGGTGCAGGAAGCTGGCCTTGCGCGGAACGGCGGCATCGAGGCAGTCGGTGCTGTCGAAGCCAATGTGCAGGGTGCGGCAACCGAGTGACTTGAACAGGTCGACGCCGTAGCGCGTCTTGCACAGGATCGCGTCGTAGCGCGGCAGGTATCGCCGGCTGCGGGGTGACAGCCATTCCGGATTGGGCACCAGCAGATTCAGCCGGGCCAGCGCGCACCAGTCCGGCCGGACGTGCTCCAGGGCGATGTTGATGTCGTACGGCGTCCTGCGCCAGTCGGCGTGGCGCAGGCGTTGCCACCACATCCGCACACGCTGCATGAAGGCCTGCCGGCGACCGTCATGCCGGCGCGGGCCGAGCCGGGTCACCTGAACCTCGTGGCCCAGTCCGGTCAGCGTGCGGCACAACAGGCGGAGGTCGTGGGTGAGGCCGCGCTGGTTGTCCCAGGCAAGCAGGTTGATTCGGGCCATGTGGATCGACTTCAGGGAAGGGCGGGATGGCGCAGCTGTCGACCGATGCCGACCGTCAGCCCCAGCACGAGGAACAGGAAAAGTGATTGCGGCATCGCCCGATAAAACACATTGTCAGTGAACGCACAGAGACTGTAGAGGCCGATCACCATCAAGCCGGCGACCGCTGCACAGGCCACCGGCTCCTGCGGATGGTTCAGATGGCGGGCGAAGAAGACCGCCGGCACGATCAGCAACAGCAACAGCACCAGCAGCGCCGGCACGCCTCCGGCGACCATCGATTCGAGATATTCGCTGTGCGGGTGCACGTACCCGGCGATCGTGGCGCTGGCCTTGCCGGCGGCCACCTGCGCGCGCGCATACACGCCGAACTGGTCCAGCCCGATACCGGCCAGCGGATGCTCGGTGAATGCCTGCCATGCGGTGCGCCACATCTCCAGGCGCTCGCCGATGGCGCCGGTGCTGCCGGCGGCGCTGTCGCCGTACTTGCTGATCTGGGCGGGCACATCAGCCAGCCGGTCGATCATTTCCCGGTGCAGGGTGGCGGTCACCGCCAGCATGCCGACCAGGGTGGCGGCCAACGGAATGAGCACGCGCTTCCAGTGCCTCGTGCGGATCGCATGCCACGACATCAGGCCGAGGAACACCGGCGCGAACGACAGCAGCGGCCCACGACTCTGGGTAAGCACCGCGCCATAAAGACCCACCACCACCGCCGCGCCGTGCAGCCAGCGGTCAGCGCGACGCGTGTCCGGCCGTATTGCCTGCAGCATCGACAACAGCGCCATGATCAGCAGGTACATCGCGAACTCGACCGACGCCCAGTCGCCACCGTTCAGGCCGTAGGGACGATCGACACCCATGCCGTAACGTTGAACTATGCTGGCTGCGCCCAACAGCAGCGTGGTCAGGCTGAAGCCGATCGCGATCACGCGCTGTTGCAACGGCAGGGTGAAGACGGCGGCAACCCCCAGGAACAACAGTGTCTGTGCCGGCAGGTCGAGGGTCTTGCCGTCGAGCCCATGGCCGAGGAAGTTGCCGATGTCATAAAGCAGGCGCAGCAGGCACACGGCGATCACCGGCCATACTCTTCGGAAAATGCTGCGGGTCTCCGCGCGCGTGATCAGCAGGAGCAGGCCGGCGGCAAACAGCAAAGCCATCGGCAACGTCTTCAAACGCCCGGATATGGCAAAACACAAAGGCATGACCGCGAGCAGCAGTGAAGCCGCCGGGATCTTCCATGAAGCTTCTCGTTCGTGCACGGGCCAACCTTCTGAACCTGAAACTCCCCCTCAGCACATGCTAACCGGTGCTTGTCGCCGGCAAGCCCTCTGGACGCGCTGGTGTAACGCTCGGGTTCATTCGCAGTATGCATGGTAGTGGACGAATTGCGTCCCGGGGCGTTTTCGCAGCGTGATCACAGCCATTCATCGGCTTCCGGTTCGGCGATGCCTGTCGGCGCGCAGCCGGGTTTCACCGCGTCAGCCTGGAACATCCACCATTCGCGGCGGTTGGCGTGACCGACATGGATGGCGCGCTGGCGATCCACGCAGTCACCCATCGCCTGGTCGAGGCTGAAAATCCAGCGCCGCGACGCATCCTGCTGCAGCCAGGCCACGGCATCGGCGTACTGCTGCGGCCAGGGTTTCAGGAAGCCGAACTCGGCCACCGGGCCCTGGGCCATCAGCAGGTTCTGTTCCTTCCAGGCGAGCAGGCCGATCTCGGCCTGCGGCCCGGCGATGGAGCGTGCCTGCAGCATCACGTCGCGGGCAGAGCGATCGCCGTTGAGCATCGGATAGCCCCACAGGCCATAGACCCCCCAGAGGGCACCGGCAAACAGCAGCCAGCCCAGCGGCGCGTGGCGTACCCGGGTGAACGCCACGATGACCAGGCCGGCCAAGCCGATCGTCAGCAGCAGCCACCAGATCCGCGGGTCGAGGCTTTGCTCGATCTTCACCGCCCAGGCCGGGTGGCGATGGATTGCCAGCGCGGCCACCGCCGCGAGCACCGCAGACAACAGCAGGGTCAGTGCGAACACCGCGATGCGCACGCCGCGTCGCCGCAGCAGGCCGGGCAGCAGTGGCGCCAGTGCCAGCGCCATCATCGGCAGGGCCGGCAGGATATAGACGTCGCGCTTGCCCGGACTGAACGAGAAGAACAGCACGATCAGCACGATCCAGCCCAGCGGCAACAGCAAGCGCGCATCGCGACGCTTCAGTCGCCGCCACCAGGCTGGCAGCGCCCACGGCAACAGCAACGACAGGGGCAACCAGTCGAGCGCGATGATGCCGAGGAAATAGAACGGCGAATGGATGTGTCCGGTGGGCGTGGCGTAGCGATGCACGGTCTGCCCGAACAGGATGTTCTGCACGTATTCGGCGTGCTGCGGATCGCCATCGGCACGGGCCACCAGCAGCATCGGCAGCAGCCAGCCCAGGATCGGCACGAAGAACAGCGCCAGCCCGCCAACCCAGCGCCAGCGGCCCGCGGGCAGCGCCAGTGAGCGCCAGTGGCCGCGCCGGGCGACCAGATAGGGAGCCAGCATCAGCAAGGCCAGCACGCCGACGCCCTTGGTCGCCACGCCCACGCCGGCGAAGAAGCAGCCCGTGGCGAACCAGCGCCAGGACGGCCCCAGCAACAGGTGGCGCAGCAGGCCGTAGTTGGCCAGCGTCATCCAGCCCAGCAGCAGCGGGTCGATCTGCGCGTTGCGCATCTGGTAGGTGAAGTGGATGGTGACCAGCAGCGTGGCCGTGGCCAGCAGGGCGCTGCGGTGGTTCCACAGCCGTCGGGCCAGGTCGTAGACCAGCACCAGTGCGCCCAGCGCCGCCGCCAGCGACGGCAGCAGGAAGGCCACGCGCCAGCTGCGGGTGAGAAAGTAGGCGAGTGCCTGCAGCCACATGAACACCGGCGGCTTGTCCGGATACAGCTCGTGGCCCCGGTGCGGGAACAGCCACTGGCCGTGCTCGACCATCCAGCGGGCGACCAGGGCGAAACGCGGCTCGTCGGACGGCCACGGATCGCGCAGGCCCAGCCCCAGGCCGAGCAGCAGCAGGGCGAATACGCCGAACAGCAGGATTTCGGTGCGCGCATCGCGCAACCACAGCGGGTGCGCGCGCGACAGGGGCACGGGGGACTTCATGACGTCGGGGATCCGTCAGCAGTGCGAGGGCGCGGCAAGCATAGCGCGCCGATATCGGCGCGGCGTGAACCACGACCTCAGGGCTGTTTCTGCAACACCGCGTAATACATGCCGTCGAGGTCGCCGTCACCGGGCAGGATCTGCCAGCCGGTCGCCGCTGGCTGTCCGGCGGGCAGGCTGAAGGGCACGACCTCGGCGTCAGCCTGGGCCGCCAGCAACTCGCCCACGATCGCCTCGTTCTCGGCGCGCAACACCGAGCAGGTGATGTAGACCAGCCGCCCGCCCGGCGCCAGCAATGGCCACAGCGCGGACAGGATGCGGCGTTGCTGCGCGTGCATCGTGGCGATGTCGCTTTCGCGCCGATGCAGGCGCACATCGGGGCGACGACGCAGCACGCCGGTGGCCGAACAGGGCGCGTCGATCAGGATGCGGTCGAACGGCTGGCCTTTCCACCAGCCCTTGGGTGCACCCGCGTCACCGATCACCACCTTCGCATTGAGGCGCAGCCGCATCAGGTTCTGGCGGATGCGCTCGGCCCGCGGGGCGTCGAATTCAAGCGCGGTCAGGTCGATGTCGGCGCGTTCGAGCAGATGGCAGGCCTTGCCGCCGGGCGCGGCGCAGGCATCGAGCACGCGCAGGCCATCGCGCAGGTCGGCGAGGTCGGCGGCGACCTGCGCGGCACCGTCCTGCACGGCGAAATGGCCGTCCTCGAAGCCGGGCATGCGGGTGACGTCGCCGCTGTGCGGCAGCACCAGTGCGTCGGCCAGCCAGGGATGCGCTGCCGCTTCGTAGCCGGCCGCGCGCAACTGTTCGATCAGGGCGTCGCGTTCGCTGCGCTGGCGGTTGATCCGCAGCATCAACGGCGGTTCGCCGTTGTCCGCGGCCATCACCGCTTCGGCCTGTGCGGGCCAGTCGCGCTGCAATGCGTCGGCCAGCCACTGCGGATGGGCGTGGCGGGTCTGTGCCTTCGCGTCGAGCCTGGCCAGCAGGCTGCTGCGTTCGCGCTGCCAGCGGCGCAGCACGGCGTTGACCAGGCCGGCCAGTTGCGGCCGCTTCAGCGCTCGCACGGCTTCGACCGTGGCGGCCACCGCGGCGTAGTCCTGCAGTTCCAGGATTTCCAGCTGGACCAGGCCGAGCACCAGCAGCGCATGCACGGCCGGATCCTTGTGCCGCAGCGATTTTTCCAGCAGGCCGTCGACGGCGGCGTCGAAACGCAGCCACCAGCGCGCGCCTTCGCTGAGCAGGGCCATCAGCAGGGCGCGATCGCGCGGATCGGCGAGCTTCGGCGCGTCGCGTTGCATGACCTCGCGCAGCGAGGCGCCACGCAGGGCGATTTCAGCCAGTCCCCTGGCGGCCAGTGCGCGGGTGTCGACCTTCATGGCAGGCGTCGCAGTTCGGGCCGGGCATTCAGATAATCGACCGCCCCGATGCGCTTGCCGCCGGCGCGTTGCACGGCGGTGACCCGCAACACGCCGGTGCCGCAGGCCAGGTCGATGCCCTGCCGCCCCGCGCCCAGCACCTCGCCGGGTGGCGTCTGATGATCCTGGGCGATCGCCTGCGCTGCCCACACCCGCAGGGTCTCGCCGGCGATCTCGCCTTCCGCCACCGGCCACGGATCGAACGCGCGCACCTGCTGCTCAAGGGCGATCGCGGGCCGGCTGAAGTCGAGCTTCGCCTCGGC
Organism: Rhodanobacter sp. Root179; assembly: GCF_001428465.1. Lineage (NCBI taxonomy): Bacteria > Pseudomonadati > Pseudomonadota > Gammaproteobacteria > Lysobacterales > Rhodanobacteraceae > Rhodanobacter > Rhodanobacter sp. Root179. Next base: position 21,522 of record NZ_LMHR01000046.1, read on the forward strand.
CTTGTCCAGCTTGTGTGCGTAGGTCACGCCTGCTTCGGGCTGTGGCGTGGCCAGCAGGGTTTCGCCGGCCAGGGTGCGGCGCAGGCCTTCGGCCAGCGCGTCGGCGCCGAGCCGCGAAAGCCGGTCATGCAGCGAGCCGCCGGTGTCGTCGCGACCGATCGGCGTGCGTCGCTGCAACATCACCGGGCCGGTATCCAGGCCAGCTTCCATCTGCATCAGGTCGACGCCGCTCTCGGCATCGCCGGCCAGGATCGCGCGCTGGATCGGCGCCGCGCCGCGCCAGCGCGGCAACAGGCTGGCATGCACATTCCAGCAGCCGAGCCGCGGGATCGCCAGCACCTTGCGCGGCAGGATCAGGCCGTAGGCGACCACCACCAGCAGGTCAGGTCGCCAGGCCGCCAGCGCCTGCTGCACCTCGGCGGACTTCAGCGACTCGGGTTGTTCGACCGGGATGCCGGCGGCCAGCGCGGCCTGCTTGACCGGACTGGGCGTCAGTTTGCGGCCCCGTCCCGCGGGACGGTCAGGCTGCGTATAGACGGCCACCACCTCGGCGCCGCTGTCGCGGCAGGCTTCAAGGCAGGGCACGGAAAAGTCGGGCGTACCAGCGAAAACGATTCGCAGACCCCGGCGGTCAGGCTCGGCGCCGCTCAAGCACCGACCGCCTGCTTGCGGTGCTTCTCCAGCCGCTTCAGCAGCAGGCTGCGTTTCAGCGGTGACAGGTAGTCGACGAACACCTTGCCTTCCAGGTGATCCAGCTCGTGCTGGATGCACACGGCCAGCGGGCCTTCGGCCTCGATGACGATGTCCTTGCCGTCGACGTCCTGGGCCTGCACCTTGACCGCCAGTGCGCGGGTCACGTCGGCGTACAGGCCGGGGAAGGACAGGCAACCTTCCTGATAGACCTGCGAGCCGTCCTTCTCGAGGATGCGGGCGTTGATCAGTACCAGCGGCTGGTTGCGCTCGTCGCTCATGTCAGCCACCAGCACGCGCTGGTGCACGTTGACCTGGGTGGCGGCGAGGCCGACGCCGTTGGCGGCGTACATGGTTTCCAGCATGTCGGCGACGAACTGCTTCAGCTTCGCGTCGAACACGGTCACCGGCTCGGCGCGGGTGCGCAGGCGCGGGTCGGGGAATTCAAGAATGGACAATACGGACATGATTTTTACCTCGGCGCCGAAAATGCGGGCGATTTGGTAAAAAGCCACCCTCGGAGCCATCTAGAATGTGTCTCATTGTACGTCGGCAAGCATCCGAGTGCAGACGATTTTTGCCAACTCGCACCTGTTGCGCGGGTTAACCATTCGGTTACACTCGACCGAGCATCTGGGGAAGGGGGATTCCCACCAATGATCAAGAAAATTATCGTGTTGCTGACGGGCATGCTGGTCACCGTGGCGGTCTATGCCGCGGGGGCGCAACTTCGCGCCGACCACCCCGACAGCTACACCGTTCGCCGCGGCGACACCTTGTGGGCAATCTCCGCCAAGTTCCTCGCCAAGCCGTGGCTGTGGCCGGAGATCTGGCAGGCCAACCCCCAGGTGCGCAACCCCCACCTGATCTATCCCGGCGACGTGCTCAACCTGTCCTTCATCAATGGCCCCCGCGTGGGCCTGCAGCCCAGCGTCCATCGCGAAGGTGACGCGATTCCCGCCATTCCCCTGTCCGAACTGAAAATGTTCCTCAAGGAAATGCGGGTGATGGACTCGAACGCGGTGAGCTCCGCGCCTTACGTGGTGGGCCTCGAAGAGTCCCGTCTGCGTGGTGCCGTCGGCCAGAACCTGTACGTGCGTGGCCTGCAGGGCGAGCCGGGCCAGCGCTGGGCCATCGTGCGTCCGACCCACGTGTTCCGCGGCTTCAACCAGGATGACGCCTCCAGCGCCGACCTGGTCGCCCACGACATGGACAGCAACGCGGCGATGGTCAAGGCGCCGTGGAGCGAGGATTCGCGCAACGACGGCCATTACGGCAAGGGCGACGACCTCGGTGTCGAAGTCAGCGTGATCGGCACCGCCGAGACGCTGCGCACCGGCGATCCGGCCACCCTGCTGCTGCTCAACGCGACCCAGGAAGTGCGCAGCGGCGATCGCATCATGCCGATCGACGACAAGCCGTACGACGCCTACTACTACCCGCATGCGCCCAAGTCGGTGCCCGCCGATGCCAAGGTGATCGGCTTTGCCGACGCGATGGCCGCCGCCGGTCCCCGCCAGGTCATCATGCTGTCGGTGGGTGCCCGCGACGGGATCGACAACGGCAGCACGTTCACGATCTTCCAGCCGGGCGAGACGATCCACGACGACGTGGCCAGCAACAGCATGAACCGTGGCTTCGGCGAGACGGTCAAGCTGCCCGACGAGTACGTCGGCCACGTGATGGTGTTCCGCACCTTCGACCGGGTCAGCTACGGCCTGGTGATGGACGGCCTGCGTCCGGTGAGCATCGGCAGCCGGCTGACCGCGCCGCAATAAGCCGCAGCGGCATCTTCCTACACGACGGCGCGGTTTCCACCGCGCCGTTTTCTTTGCCGGGTGCTCCGTAAACTCGACGCATGACCAGGGACGATCTGCAGGAACAACGCGCGTGGCTGATCGCCCTGCGCACGCCGGGGCTGGGGCCGGGCGGGCTGCGGGCCCGGCTGGATGCGGCCGGCGGAGACATGCACGCCGCGCTGGCGCAATTGCAGCGCCAGGCGACATCCCTGGGTGAGCCCGCGCAGGCCTGGCTGGCCCGGCCCGATGCCGCGCTGCTGGATGCGGACATGGCCTGGCTGGCCGAGCCAGCCCGTCGCCTGCTGCGCTGCACGGACGCGGACTTTCCGCCGCTGCTGGAAGACATCCCGCAGCCACCGGCCGCGCTGTTTGTGGTAGGTGACAGCGATCTGCTGCTGTATCCGCAGGTGGCGATCGTGGGAGCCCGCAGCGCCAGCGCCAAGGGGCTGGCCCATGCCCGGGCGTTTGCCACGGCGCTGGCCGACGCCGGCTTCGCGATCACCAGCGGCATGGCCGACGGTGTCGACGGCGCCGCCCATGCCGCGGCCCTCGATGCCGGGGCGAAGACAGTGGCGGTGATCGGCACCGGGCCCGATCGCGTCTATCCCCGCAAGCACCATGCGCTGGCCCGGCGGATCGCGGCCGAGGGCGCGATCGTCAGCGAGTTTCCTCCCGGCACGGCGGCGCGCCCCGATCATTTCCCCCGTCGCAACCGGATCATCTCCGCGCTGGCGCTGGGCACCTTGGTGATCGAGGCGGGGCTGAAGTCCGGTTCGCTGATCACCGCCCGGCTGGCGGCCGAGCAGGGCCGCGAGGTATTTGCGCTGCCCGGTTCCATCCATGATCCGCTGGCCCGCGGATGCCACCAGTTGATCCGCGACGGCGCCCGGCTGGTCGAGACGGCGACGGAAATTGTCGAGACATTGGCGCCTGCAGCGCGCATGCTTGGCGGCCAGCTGGCTGCCCGGCTGGACTCGGCGGGGTCGGATGCTGCTGATCCGCGAGCCGTCGGAACCCCGGGAATCGATCGTTCCGGTCCTTGCGGCGATCCGGATTATCGGCGGCTTTTGACTGAACTTGGTCATGCGCCGGCGACGTTGGACGAACTTGTGCAGCGTACCGGGCAGTCTGCCGGCGCGCTTTCGTCGATGCTGCTGATGCTGGAACTGGAGCGGCGCGTCGAGAGCCTGGCAGGCAATCGCTACCAGCGCCTGCCGGACGGCTGAGCCTCGCCGGCGTGGCTCGGCCCCGCGTGGCGGGCTTGACAGCCGCCGGCGGCGCGTGGTTTCAACTATATATATGTCCGGCACGGAAGCGCCGGTGGTTCACTCTCGGATATCCCGCTTCATGGCAAAAAACCTGCTCATCGTCGAATCACCGGCCAAGGCCAAGACGATCAACAAATACCTCGGCAAGGATTTCCAGGTCCTCGCCTCCTACGGTCACGTGCGCGACCTCAAGCCGAAGGAAGGCGCGGTCGATACCGAGCACGGCTTCGCGATGACGTACGAGGTGATCGAGCGCAACCAGAAGCACGTCGATGCGATCGCCAAGGCCGCCAAACTGGCCGACGACATCTACCTCGCGACCGACTTGGATCGCGAAGGCGAGGCGATCAGCTGGCACATCAGCGAGATCCTCGGTGAGCGTGGCCTGACCAAGGGCAAGCAGCTGCACCGGGTGGTGTTCTCCGAGATCACGCCGAAGGCGATCAAGGCCGCGGTGGCCGCGCCGCGCCAGCTGTCGCACGACCTGGTCGACGCCCAGCAGGCGCGCCGCGCGCTGGACTACCTGGTCGGCTTCAACCTGTCACCGGTGCTGTGGCGCAAGGTGCAGCGTGGGCTTTCTGCCGGCCGCGTGCAGTCGCCGGCGCTGCGCATGATCGTCGAGCGCGAGGAGGAGATCGAGGCGTTCAAGGCGCGCGAATACTGGACCGTTGAGGCCCAGCTGAAGCATGTCGACGGCGACTTCAGCGCGCGGCTGTCGCGCCTCAACGGCAAGAAGTTCGAGCAGTTCGACCTCACCAGCGAAACCGCTGCCCATGCGGCCCGCGAGGCGCTGAAGGCGGCTGCCCGTGGTCGCCTCGTCGTCAGCGAGGTCAGCTCGAAGGAGCGCAAGCGTCGCCCGGCGGCTCCGTTCACTACCTCCACCCTGCAGCAGGAGGCCGCACGCAAGCTCGGCTTCACCACCAGCCGCACGATGAAGGTGGCGCAGGGCTTGTACGAGGGTGTGGCGCTGGGCAGCGAAGGCAACGTCGGCCTGATCACCTACATGCGTACCGACTCGACCATGCTCGGTGACGACGCGATGGCCGAATTGCGCCAGCTGATCGCCCGCGACTTCGGCGGCCACGCACTGCCGGATGCGCCGCAGGTCTACAAGACCAAGTCGAAGAACGCGCAGGAAGCCCATGAGGCGATCCGCCCGACCTCGGCGATGTACACGCCGAAGTCGGTGGCTGCGTTCCTCAATGACGATCAGCGCAAGCTGTACGAGCTGATCTGGAAGCGCACCGTCGCCTGCCAGATGATCCACGCCACGCTGAACACCGTGTCCGTGGAGTTCGCGCTGGCGGACATGGCCGGCGGCGATGCCTCGTTCCGTTCGACCGGCACCACGGTGGTCGATCCCGGCTTCCTCGCCGTCTACGAGGAAGGCCGCGACCAGAAGAACGCCGATGACGACGACGAAGGCCGTCGCCTGCCCCGGCTGGAGAAAGGCGAGGCCGTGCCGCTGCACGAGATCGTCGCCGACCAGCACTTCACCGAGCCGCCGCCGCGCTACTCCGAAGCGAGCCTGGTCAAGGCTCTGGAAGAGCACGGCATCGGCCGTCCGTCGACCTATGCCAGCATCATCCAGGTGCTGCAGAACCGCGAATACGTGTACCTCGACAGCCGCCGCTTCAAGCCCAGCGACGTGGGTCGCGCGGTCAGCAAGTTCCTCACCCAGCATTTCACCCAGTACGTCGACTACGATTTCACCGCCAAGCTCGAGGACGAGCTCGATGCGGTCAGCCGGGGCGAGGAAGCCTGGGTACCGCTGATGGAGCGCTTCTGGAAGCCGTTCAAGCAGCAGGTGGACGAGAAGGCCGAGTCGGTCGACCGCAGCGAGGCCACCGGCGCGCGCGAGCTGGGCACCGATCCGAAGACCGGCAAGCCGGTGTTCGTGCGGCTGGGCCGGTTCGGGCCGTATGCCGCCATCGGCGACAAGGACAGCGAGGAGAAGCTGCAATTCGCCTCGCTGCGTCCCGGCCAGAGCATGCACACCATCGAACTGGCTGAGGCGCTGGAGCTGTTCAAGCTGCCGCGCAAACTGGGCCAGGCGGAGAACGGCGACGAGGTCAGCGTGGCGATCGGCCGCTTCGGGCCGTTCGTGAAGCAGGGCAGCACCTATGCCTCGCTGAAGCCTGAAGACGATCCGTACACCATCGAGCTGCCCCGCGCGCTGCAGATCGTGCAGGAGAAACTGGAGATGCTGGCGAACCGGCTGATCCTCGATTTCGGCAACGGCGTGCAGGTGCTGAACGGCCGCTATGGCGCCTATATCACCGACGGCGAGAAGAACGCGCGCATTCCCAAGGAGCAGGAGCCGAAGGAACTGACCGAAGCCCAGTGCCTCGAACTGCTGGCCGCGGCGCCGGTGCGCAAGGGCCGTTTCGGCAAGAAGACCGCGAGCAAGAAGGCGGCCGCGAAAAAGGCGGCTCCGGCCAAGAAAACGGCGGTGAAGAAAACGGCGGTGAAGAAGACCGCGACCAGGAAAGCCGCGACCAAGAAGACCGCGGTGAAGAGCACGGCGAAGAAAACCGCCACGAAAAAGACGGTCGCGAAGAAGACTGCCAGCGACAGCGCCGAGGCCTGAGTGCTGCAGCGTTTCACCCTCGCCGACCTGGATGCCGCCGCCGCGCTGCTGCACGGTGGCGGCGTGCTGGCGTATCCGACCGAGGCGGTCTTCGGCCTCGGCTGCGATCCGCATGACCGGGTCGCGTTCGAGCGATTGTTTGCGCTGAAGCAGCGCCCGCCGACCCAGGGCGTGCTGCTGATTGCGGCAGACTTCGGCCAGGTAGAGCGCTACATCGACCGGGCGTCCGTGCCGGAGGCGATGCTGCAGCAAGTGCTGGCCAGCTGGCCGGGGCCCTACACCTGGATCTTCCCGCGCTCAGCCGAAGTGCCCGACTGGGTTGCCGGCAACCACGCCGGCATCGCGTTGCGGGTGACCGCCCACGAACCGGCAGCGGCGCTGTGCCGGGCCTATGGCGGCGCACTGGTGTCGACCAGCGCCAACCCCCACGGCCAGCCGCCGGCGCGCGCGGCCGAGCAGGTAGCGGACTATTTTGGCGACGCACTGGACGGCGTGCTGGAAGCCCCGCTGGGCGGCCAGCGCAGCCCCACGGTGATTCGCGACGTGCTGTCGGGCGCTATCATTCGCGGCTGAGCGTGCGGGGGAGCGCATGCCGGCAGGTCAGGGTCGAGCCGTCGCGGATCTGCGCGACCGCGTTCACGTCGCTGTTCACATGGCCGCGCGATGCTCGGGCACGCAACGTATCGAAGATCAGGGAGACAGCAGTTTGGTTATCGTCCACGACCCGCGCCAGCGCGAGCTCTCGCCGTTGCTGCCCCTGCTGGTGGCCGCCGACCCGGCACGGGTGGTGGCCTGGCGGCATGGCCAGGCGATCAGCGCCGCGCATTTCCTGGCCGACGTCCGGGCCGTGGCGGCGTTCCTGCCCGACGCGACGGCCGCGGTGAACCTGTGCGAGGACCGGTACGCCTTCCTGGTGGCGTTCTGCGCGGTGGTGTTGCGCGGCCAGACCAACTTGCTGCCTTCCTCGCGCGCGCCACAGGCGGTGGACGAGGTGATGCGGGCCCATCCGGGTTGCCATGCCCTGGGCGAGCAGCGGCTCGATCCGGCGCCGCCGAACTATCGGCAACTGCCGTCGTTCGACGCGCTGCCACCCGCGCAGGTCGAGGCCGGCTGGCCCACGATTCCCGCCGACCAGGTGGTGGCGATCGGCTACACCTCCGGCTCCACCGGCGTGCCCGGGGCGAACCGGAAGACCTGGGGCAGCTTCCACGCCAGCAACGCGGGCAACCTGGCGCGGTTGCATGCCACCGTCGGCGACCGCTTCGAGGTGGTCGCCACGGTGCCGCCGCAGCACATGTACGGGATGGAGATGTCGGTATTGCTGCCCCTGCTGGGCGAGGTGGGCGTGCACACCGGCCGCCCGTTTTTTCCCGGCGACGTCGCGGCGGCGCTGGCCACGGTGCCGGAACCACGGGTGCTGGTGACCACGCCGGTGCATCTGCGTGCGCTGATCGAATCGGGCATTGCCCTGCCGCCGATCGCGGCGATGGTGTCGGCCACCGCGCCCTTGCCGGTCGAGCTGGCGCGGGCCGCCGAGCAGCGCTTCGACGCGCCGCTGCTGGAGGTGTTTGGCTCCACCGAGACCTGCGTGTTCGCCAGTCGCCGCCCCACCGTGGACGAGGACTGGTCGCTGTATGACGACGTGACCCTGCACCCGCAGCCCGATGGCACTGCAATCGAGGCGCCCCAGCTCGGCGCGCCGGTCACCCTGGCCGACATCGTCAGCCTGTCCGGCGACGGTCGTCGCTTCCGCTTGTGCGGTCGGCATGCGGACATGCTGGAAATCGCCGGCAAGCGAGCCTCGCTGGCCGATCTCACCCGCCGCCTGCTGGCGATCCCCGGCGTGCGCGACGGCGTGGTGTTCCAGCATGGCGACGGCGACGCGCTCGGCGTGCACCGGATCGCCGCTCTGGTGGTCGCGCCCGGACTGGATGAACAGGTCATCCTCGATGCCCTGCGCCGGGCCATCGACCCGCTGTTCCTGCCGCGTCCGCTGAAGCTGGTCGAGGCACTGCCGCGCAACGAGACCGGCAAACTGCCGCGAGCCGCCCTGCTGGATCTTCTGCAAGCCCGCGACTGAGCGCAGCTGCCTCACGGCGCTCCCGCCGCAGCCGTTACAATGCGCAGCTGCGTCGTGTGGCGCACGGGAGTGCAGGCATGAAGGTTCTGGTGATCGGCAGTGGCGGGCGCGAACACGCGCTGGCGTGGAAGCTGGGGCAGTCGGTGCAGGTCGACGAGGTGATCGTCGCCCCTGGCAATGCCGGCACGGCGCGCGAGCCCGGCGTGCGCAACGCCGATGTGGCTATAAACGACATCGATGGCCTGCTTGCGCTGGCGAAGCGCGAAAAGATCGGCTTGACCGTGGTCGGTCCCGAGGTGCCGCTGGTCGCCGGCGTGGTCGACAGGTTCCGCGCGGCCGGCCTGCGCATCTTCGGCCCGCGCGCGATCGCCGCGCAGCTGGAAGGCTCCAAGGCGTTTGCCAAGGATTTCCTGCAGCGGCACAACATTCCCACCGCGCACTACGCGGTTTTCACCGAACTCAATCCCGCGCTCGCCTACGTGCGCAAGCAGGGCGCGCCGATCGTGATCAAGGCGGACGGCCTGGCCGCCGGCAAGGGCGTGGTGGTGGCACTGACCCTGGCCGATGCGGAACTGGCGCTGCACGACATGCTTGGCGCGCACAGCTTCGGCGATGCCTCGGCGCGCGTGGTGATCGAGGAATTCCTTGACGGCGAGGAGGCCAGCTACATCGTGATGAGCGACGGCAGCCACGCGCTGCCGATGGCCTCCAGCCAGGACCACAAGCGCCGCGACGAAGGCGACCTCGGCCCCAACACCGGCGGCATGGGTGCGTACTCGCCCGCGCCGGTGGTTACGCCGGAAGTCGAGCAGCGCATCCTGAAGGAAGTGATCGAGCCGACCCTGCGTGGCATGGCGGCCGAGGGTGCACCGTTCATCGGCTTCCTTTACGCCGGCCTGATGATCGACAAGTCCGGCGCGCCGAAGGTGATCGAGTTCAACGTGCGTTTCGGCGATCCGGAAACCCAGCCGATCATGCTGCGTTTGAAGTCCGACCTGGTGGATCTGATCGATGCAGCGCTGGATGGCCGTCTGGCGAACACCACGGCGCGCTGGGATGCGCGCCCGGCAATCGGCGTGGTGATGGCCGCCGGTGGTTATCCGGGGCGAGTGCGTCTGGGTGATGCGATCAGCGGGCTGGATTCACCGGAAAGCGGCGACGTGAAAGTGTTTCATGCCGGCACGCGGCTCGATGATGCCGGGCGCGTGGTCAGCGCTGGCGGGCGCGTGTTGACCGTGTGCGCGCTGGGCGCGGACATCGGCGCGGCGCGCGAAAGCGCCTACGCCGCGGTCAGCCGGATTCGCTATGACGGCGCGTTCTGCCGCCGCGACATCGCCCACCGGGCGCTGCATCGCGGCTGATCCAGCAGCCAGTACGCAGGCGAATGGTAGGCCATTGGATGGCTTGACTTTTCCGGGCCGGGCTTTTTGGGCTATGCTTGGAACTTCCCCCGCGTAAAAGTCGTGGCGCCGAGCGCCTGAACGGACACGTGCCTGATTTCACGCTTGAAGAGGTTTCCCCGATGCGCAAGACGGTTTTGTCGCTGATGTCGGTTGCTGCACTGGCCCTGGCTGGCTGCAACAACGCTTCCAATTCGTCCCCGCAGGCGGACTCCTCCGGTCCCGCTTCGGCGAACACCGCGGGCGCCGTGGCGAAAACGCCGAGCCAGGTGAGCGGAACGATTTCGCTGCGTGCCGGCTCGTCGACGCCGTCGGACAAGGCCAGCCTGGTGCTGAACCTGGTCGACGTGTCCTCCACCGCCGTGGGTTCGGCGCCGCTGGCCAGCAAGACCTCGCCGGCCGGCACGTTCCCGCAGTCGTTCACGCTCAGCTTCAACCCGGCTGATGTGAAGCCGAACGACCTGTACGTGATCCAGGCCACCATCACCGACGGCGATCGCCAGTACACCATGCCGATCCAGGCGCCGGTGCTGGCCAAGGGCAGCAACAACGACGCGGTGGCGATCCAGTTGCAGTCGGAGCAGACCCCATCCGAGAAGCTGCTGGCCGAATTCGGCGAGGTCAAGGCGCAGATCGGCGGCATGAAGATCAGCCATGGCACCAAGCTGGAGGCCAATGACTCGCGCGGCTGGCAGCTGTTCCGCCAGGCCGGCGAAGTGAAGTACATCCGCGAGGAAGTCGACTACGGCGACAAGGGCTACACCAGCACCGATTACGCCTACAAGAACGGCAAGCCGTGGGTGATCGTGCAGGAAACCAAGGCGAACCGCGACGGCAAGCCCAGCGCGATCGACCGCGCCGGCTGGAGCGAGGACGGCACCCTGGTGCTCCAGCAGCATCAGGTCGGCGCCGACGTGCAGCCGCTGGATGCCGCGGCCGCCGCCACCATGAAGAAGGACGCGGTGTCGATCCTCGGCATCGCCACCGGCGGCAAGAACAAGTAAGCCGTCCAGACGTCCAAAAGAAAAAGCCGCCGGGAGACCGGCGGCTTTTTTTGTGCCTTACGAGAACTCAGAGCCTGTGAAGAAAACCACTTCCTGTGGCTTTCTTCTATCGCACGTCCGGTACATGCCCGGACGTGCTCACGTGAATCAGTCACTTGCGTGACCGATCCACGTCCGGC
>NZ_LMHR01000047.1:0-32819 GCF_001428465.1 Rhodanobacter sp. Root179
CCGCGCCCCGCCGGCGGCAAGCCGCCAAAGCGCAAGTAGGCGCCTCGGGTCGCGCCGCTCGATAAGCGGCGGCGCGACCACGTAACATCGGCGGATCATCGCCACCGCGAACCCGTCGCATGCCCAGCCGCAACGCCGAACAGCAACCGCCCAGCGGCTCCGAGCCGCGCATCGATGGCCTGCCGCCGGCGGCCTTGCAACAGTTGCAGGCGGCCGCACGCGCCATTCGCGATGGCGCCGAAGCGCCGGCGCGCAAGGCGCTGGACACGACCCTCGAATTCGCCCCGGAACATCCCGAGGCCTTGCGCCTGTACGCCATCCTGCACACCCGCGCGCAACGCCAGGACGAGGCGCAGGCCTGCCTGCAGCAGGTGCTGGCGCAATGGCCCGACTATGCGCTGGCCTGGTCGGACCTGGGCGGTGTGCAGCAGGCACGCGGAGACATGGAGGCGGCGTTCGCCAGCTGGAGGCAAGCCTGCGCGCTGGCGCCGGCTGCGCCGATGCCGTGGTTCAACCTGGGCCGAAACCTGCAGCTGCATGGCGACACCGACGCCGCGATCGAGGCGCTGCAGCAGGCGCATGCGCTGGCGGCGGATTTCCTGCCGGCGCTGATCCTGCTCGGCGATGCCCTGGTCCACGCCGGCCGCTTCGACGAAGCCGACGCACGCTACCGTGCCGCACTGGCCCTGCATCCGGCCTGCGGCGATGCCTGGCGCGGACTGGCAAACATGAAGACGCGGCCGCTGTCGGACGCGGATCGCGAACAGCTGGGCACCGCCTTGCGACAGCCCGGCATCGCCCCGGCCGATCGCATCGCGATGGGCTTCGCGCTGGGCAAGGTCTGCGAGGATCAGGGACGCTACGAAGAGGCCTTCCACGCGCTGAATCGCGCCAACGCCGCACTGCGCGAGATCAGGCCGTGGCAGGCCTCGGCCTTCCACGGCCACGCCGAAGCCCTGCTTGCGGCATCCCGGCGGCTGCCGCCGCCCATCGATGCGGGCCTCGGGCGCGAAGCGATCTTCATCGTGGGCTTGCCACGCTCGGGCTCGACCCTGTTCGAGCAGATCCTTGCCGCCCATCCCGAGGTGGAAGGCGCCAGCGAGCTCACCGAACTGGAACAGGTGCTCGGCGAGGAATCCGCGCGGCGGCGGAAACCCCTGCTGCAATGGATCGGCGAGGCCGGCGCGGACGACTGGCAACGACTTGGCCGCCGCTATCTGGAGCTCACCGCCCGCTGGCGCCGACACAAGCCCCGGCATACCGACAAGCTGCCGTCGAACTGGCTGCTGGCCGGCGTGCTGGGCGCGATGCTCCCGGGCGCACCGATCATCGATGCCCGCCGCGATGCGCTGGAAGCGGGCTGGTCCTGCTACAAGCAGCAGTTCTACAAGTTGCCGCACTTCGCCTGCACGCTGACCGACATTGCCGCTTATATCCGCGACTACGAACGGATCATGGGCGCCTGGCAGGCAGCGGAGCCGCAGCGCATCCGCATCCAGCACTACGAGGCCTTGCTGGCCACACCGGAAGACGAGATCCGCGCGCTGCTGGCGTTCTGCGACCTGCCGTTCGACCCGGCCTGCCTCGACTACCATCGCGCCTCGCGCAACGTGCGCACGGCCAGCGCGGCGCAGGTACGCCAGCCGTTGCGTCACGACACGGCACGCGCCGTGCATTACGGCGCCCTGCTCGATCCGCTGCGCTTCGGCCTCGGCCTGCCCAAGGCCGGTTGACTGCACCGATCAGGCAAAACCGACCGGCAGCGCTTCAGGCACTTTGCGGCAAGGGTGGCAGGCCGGCATCGGACGGATCGAGCCAGTCTCCGGGCGTCAGCACGGCCAGGCCATGGGCCAGCCGCGCCTTGTCGCATTGCGGGCTGACCGCGCCGGACTCCCATGACGGCTGCACTTCGCGGCATACCGACGGTCGTTGCGGATAGATGCCGCAATGGGCGGCCTCGCCCACCACGCCCTGCAGCGCCACGCACCGTATCTGCGCGGCGTTGGTGCCGCGCATGGCCAGCCGGTGCGGATCAAGTTTTTCGGTCAGCTCGGGCGGCACGCAGCCGCCGAGGAACGCCTCCGCTTCCGACCAATGGAAGGCCACGCGAAAGAACGCGCAGCAGGCACCGCAACGCAGACAGGGATGATCCATCGAACCGACCAGGCGCGCCCCGAGGCGCGCAGGGAGCGGATTCTAGTGCGCGGGAAGGCGGTTGGGGAGTGGGGGAGCCACGTCGCTTTGCCCCCTTTTTGCAGGAAGGACGTGCGGCATGAGCGACCCCACCCTTGCCCTCCCCTGCACGTAGGGGAGGTAAGCAGAAAGCGCTCAAGCGGAAGTTGAGCGCTTGCTTGCAAGAGCGACCCCACCCTTGCCCTCCCCTGCTTGCAGGGGAGGTAGACGGAAAGCGCTCGACCGGAAGTTGAGCGCTTGCTTGCAAGAGCGACCCCATCCTTGCCCTCCCCTGCTTGCAGGGGAGGTAGACGGAAAGCGCTCGACCTCAAGGTCGAGCGCTTGCTTGCTTTATGGATCTCCGGCGAAGGTGTTGCACTGGGCCATGTCGCCGCTGGCGAAGCCAGTCTTGAACCACTTCACGCGCTGAGCCGAGGTGCCGTGGGTGAAGGTGTCCGGACGCACGCGGCCTTGCGCCTGCTGCTGCAAGGTGTCGTCGCCGATGTGGCTGGCGGCGTTGAGCGCCGATTCGATGTCACCCGGCTGCAGCCAGTTCAATTCCTTCTGACTGTGGTTGGCCCACACGCCGGCGTAGCAGTCCGCCTGCAGTTCCTGTCGCACCGACAAGCCGTCGGCGCCATCCATCGGGGCGCCCTGGCGCCGCGCCTGGTCGACCTTGTCGAACACGCCGGTCAGCTTCTGCACGTGATGGCCGACCTCGTGCGCAATCACGTAGGCGCGGGCGAAGTCGCCGGAGGAATGCAGCTCGTCCTGCAGTTGCTGGAAGAACGCCACGTCCAGGTAGACCTTCTGGTCGCCCGGGCAATAGAACGGGCCCACCGCCGTGCTCGCGCTGCCGCAGGCCGTGCTTACGCCGCCGCTGAACAGGTGCAGCTTGGGCTCGACATAGGTGGCACCGTGTTCGCGAAAGATCTCGCCCCAGCTCTGCTCGGTGGAATGCAGCACGGCGCTGACGAAATCCTTCTGCTCGGGATCGACCTGGGCCGGCACGCCGGCCTGGCTGCCGGCGCCGGGCTGGATGCTGCCCTGGTCCAGCAACGCCATCGGGTTCTTGAAGAAGATCCAGCCGATCAGCGCCAGCACCACGATGGTGCCCAGGCCCATGCCACGACCGCCGCCGAAGCGCCGGCCGCCACCACCGCCACCGCTGTCGATCTCGACGTTGTTGCTGCTGCCACCCTTTCGCCAATCCATAGATCCCCCGCAGTGCTGGTACGTGCGCCTCGGCGCTGTCTGGCGACGATAGCGCGCTGCCGCGCATCGCGCCACGTCGGACATCACGGCTAAAGTAGGTCACCCTTCGTGAGGATTTCAGCATGACCCACCTGCCCGCCCTGGTTACCCTGCTCACCGTATTGCTGCTGTTCGGCACCATGTGGGCGGTTGGCCACGCCCGCGGCAAGTACGGCGTCAAGGCGCCTGCGACCACCGGCGACCCGGCCTTCGAGCGGGCCTACCGGGTGCAGATGAACACGCTGGAGGCCACGGTGATGTTCCTGCCGACGCTGTGGCTGGCGGCTCACTACGGCTTCACCGGATGGGCCGGCATCGCGGGCCTGGTCTGGCTGGTCGGCCGCGTGTGGTATGCCCTGGCCTATCTGCGCGACGCCAGCAAGCGCGGGCCGGGTTATCTGGTGAGCATGCTCGGCTGGGCCGCGGCGCTCGTGATGGCCTGCATCGGCGTGGCGCGCGCGATGATGGTCGGCTGAAGTCAGTCGAGCAAACCCGGAGCGGTGCCGCTCAACACCCACAGGCGATGCGGCACCGCCATCGGCTCGCCGGCGTGGCGCTTGGCCAGCATCTCAGCCAGCTCGGCATCGAAGCGTTGCACCTTCGCCTCGTCCAGGCTGGCACCGATGCCGGCACTGGCGCGGATGCGCCCCCGCCAGTCGGCGTGGCTGTAGGGAACCTCCACATCCAGCGACCAGGTGCGCAGGTCGTTGAAGCCGGCTTCGGCCAGGTCCTTGAGCCATGCCGGATACAGGCCACTGCCGCTGTGCATGGTCCAGCCCGCGTTGTAGGCAAGAATCAGGCGCTCGGTGTCCTGCACCATGTTGCCGTTGAGCGGCACCCAGTCGAAATGCGCGATCACGAAGCGGCCACCGGGCCGCAGCCACTTGCGCACCAGCGCGGCGCTGCGGGCCCGCTCGAACCAGTGCCAGCATTGCCCGGCTGTCACCACGTCGAACGAAGCCGATGCGAAATCGGCGTTCTCGACCCGGGCCCTGACCTGCTTCACCTGCACGCCTGCGGCGCGATCCAGCTCCGCGGCTTGCGCGAGCAACGGGGCGGAGTGATCCAGCCCGGTGACTTCGCAGCCGCGCAAGGCCAGCCCGCGGGCCACCGTGCCGGTGCCGGTGCCCAGATCCAGCGCCGCGTCACCGGGATGGACGCTGCCGTCGCCAAGCAGGCGCTCGAAGAAGATCTCGGGGAACCCTGCCCGATGGCGCGCGTAGTCAGCGGCCGTCCTGCCGAAGTCGATAGCCATCACACCCCCTGTAGCCACTGGTGACGCAAGCTTCTGCTGTTTGGCATAGTAGCGGCATGACCCCGCGCTGCAAGCCGTGGCCCACGCACGCTCCCGGCACGGGTGAAGACCGGTCCGGCGGGTGACACCTCGAAGCACGCCCCGCGCCTTCACTCGCATCCCGCAGGCATGATCAACGCATGGAAGTCAGTGGTATCCAGACACCCCGGCCACCCGCCCTGCCCTCCAGCACGAAATATCGACTGCCACCGGGCCTGGGCGGCGCGGCAGGCATCATCGCGGGCTACTTTGCGCTGCAATTGCTGGCCGGATTCGCGTTTGCGCTGGTAGCCATGTTCGCCGCGATGTTCGATCACCCGGCGACCGGCCTGGAAGTTGCCGTCGGCACCAGCCTCGCCCAGCCAGGCATGCAGGCCTGGTTGGCGATCGTCTCGCTGGGCGCGGCCGCACCCCTGACCCTGTGGCTGGCGCATCGGCAGTGGGGCGCGTGGTGGTCGACGGGTCAGCCGCCGGGGCTGGGTTTCGTCGCGCCCAGCCGTGCCTGGTTCTTCGCACTGGCCATCGCCACCGGCCTGTTGCTGCCGTGGATCGGTTCGCTGCTGACGCAATGGCTGGCGCAGGGCCATCCGGTGACCCAGGACATCCAGCAGATCGGCGCGCGGACTCCGCTGGCATCTCGCCTCCTGCTGGTGCTGGTGGTGGTCGGCGTGGGCCCGGTCGTGGAGGAACTGCTGTTTCGCGGCGTGCTGCTGTCGGCCCTGATGAGGCATTGCCGTGCCGGCCTGGCGGTGGCGTTCAGTTCACTGGCGTTTGCGCTGATCCATCTGCCGGGGCTGGATTACCAGTGGTATGCGGTACCGAGCCTGCTGTTGCTGGCGGTGCTGCTGGCGGTCCTGCGCCTGGGTTCGAAGTCGATCTGGCCCGCCGTGCTGGCGCATGGCATGAACAATCTGCTGGCCGTCGCCGGCTGGTTCATCGCCGTCAAGGCGACGGGGTGACTCCGCCACGACGCAGCAGTCGCGCCGTTTCGAACAGCGGCAGCCCCATCACCCCGGAATAGCTGCCGGCCAGATGCTCGATCATGGCCCCCGCGCGTCCCTGGATGGCATACGCGCCGGCCTTGCCGAACGGCTCGCCGCTGGCTACGTAAGCCTGGATCGTCCCGTCATCCAGCGCGCCGAACCGCACCAGGGAAAGGCATTCCTCCCGGTACTCGCCCTGCCCGCCGACCAGCCACAGCGTCGAAATCACCGTATGCGTGCGACCGGAGAGCCGCTGCAGCATCGCGGCCGCATCCGCGGCATCGCGCGGCTTGCCGAACACCTCGTCGTCCAGCACCACTTCGGTGTCCGCGCCCAGCACCCGGGACGCCGACGCATCGGGCAGCGCCGCCAGGCCGGCACGGGCCTTGTCGCGCGCCACGCGGCTCACGTAATCCTGCGGTGATTCACCCGGTTCGCGCTGCTCGGGCACCTCGACATCGATCACCGCAAAGGCCACGCCCAGCTGCTCCAGCAACTGACGGCGGCGTGGCGATTGCGAGGCGAGATACAGCATGCGAAGTCCGACGGATGCTGGGAAAGTCAGAGTGTCAGCCCGTACTCGCAGAACTGCGAGTCACGTTGCCAGCCCAGCGATTCGTACAGCGCCTGTGCCGGCGCATTGTCCAGCGCGGTGGACAGCGACAGACTGGCTGCCCCCAGCGCGCGCGCCTGATCCGCCGCCGCGCGCAGCAAGGCCGCCGCCACACCACGTCGACGCGCCGACGCGTTGACGAACAGGTCGTTGAGCAGCCAGGTGCGCACCGTGCGCACCGAGGAAAACAGCGGATACAACTGGGTGAAACCAAGCCCTTCGCCGTGTTCGTCGCAGGCCAGCAGGATCAGCGATTCATCCCGGGCAAGCCGCGCCGCCAGGAACTCGTGCGCGCGCGCCGGATCGGACGGCTGGCCGTAGAACTGCCGGTAGCCATCGAACAGCGGCACCACCGCATCGAGATCGGAACGGGTTGCCGGACGGATGGAGAAGGACATACGCGCGCTCCTTAGGAAGCATCAAGCCCGATGATAGGGGTGGCCGCTCATGATCGTGGTCGCACGATACAGCTGCTCGGCCAGCACCAGTCGCACCAGCATGTGCGGCAGGGTGAGCGGCCCGAGCGACCAGCGCTGGTCGGCGCGTTGCAATACCTCGGGCGCGTGGCCATCGGGACCGCCGATCAGAAAGGCCAGGTCGCGCCCGGCCATGCGCCACTTCTCCAGTTGCGCAGCCAGCTCTTCGCTGGACCAGGTCTTGCCGCGGCCGTCCAGCGCGACCACATGGATGTCGTGCGGCAGGGCGGCGAGGATCGCCGCGCCTTCGTCCTGGATCGCCCGTGCATCATCGCGGCCCTTGCCGCGGGTGCCGGGTTTCAGCTCAACCAGATCCAGCGGCAGGTCGTGCGAAAGCCGCTTGCGGTACTCGGCAAAGCCCTCGGCCACCCAGCCGGGCATGCGTTCACCGACGGCGATCAGGCGCGCGCGCATCGACGCGGCGGCTCAGCCTGCCTGTGCGGCTTCGCCGCCAGTCTCGCTTTCGTGACCGTGATCGCCCACCGTCCACAGCCGCTCCAGACCATAGAACTCGCGGATGCGCGGCAGCATGACGTGGACGATCACGTCGCCCAGGTCGACCAGCACCCACTCGCCCTCGGTTTCGCCTTCCACGCCCAGCGGCATCACGCCGGCCTTCTTGGCGAACTTGGCCACTTCGTCGGCAATCGACTTGACGTGGCGGGCGGAGGTGCCCGACGCGATGACCAGCAGGTCGGCGATGGAGGTCTTGCCGCGGACGTCGATCTCGCGCACGTCCTTGGCTTTCAGTTCTTCCAGCGCGTCGATGACCGACTTGCGCAGGGTGGCCGTGGTGACGGACTTGTTGGTACGGGCAGTGCTCAAGAGGATGGGCCTCGGTGCGGAGTCGCAGCGCAGGATGGCGCGGGCGCAGTATAACCGCCCTTCCGCGATGGCACCTCAACGCCGCCAGCCGTCCCTGGCCTCCAATCAATGCGCCAGGGAACGCCGTGCCAGCCGGTACTCGTGCATCAGTCGCGCGACCAGTTCGGCGGCGGGCTGCGGACGGACCAGGGCGGCGGCCTGGCCGCACCATTCGGACAACAGGTCGCCACGGCCCGCCGCGGCCGCGGCACGGCGCAGCGGCGCGGTGAGCGCGTTGAGGATCGGGTATGGCAGGCCCTGCGCCGCCGCCGGCATCGCCTCGACGAAATGGTTGCGCAGGCCGCGGGCGGCGCGACCGGAGAAGCCGCGGATGGTGGTGACCCGGTGTTCTTCGACCCGGGGCAGATCCTGCTTCCACGCCGTAGCCGCCGGGCATTCCGGGCAGGTCAGGAAGGCCGTGCCGAGCTGGCTGGCCGCCGCGCCCAGCGCTTCGGCCGCCAGCATGCCGCGACCGTCCATGATGCCGCCGGCGGCGATCACCGGCACCTCCCGGCCGCTGGCCGCCAGCGCGCGCACGGTGAGCGGCAACAATGCAAACAGGCCGATCATCGCGTCCTCCGCGTCATGCAGGAAGCTGCCGCGATGGCCGCCCGCCTCGGCCCCCTGCATCGAAACCGCGTTCGCGCCCGCCTCGACCCAAGCGCGCGCCTCGGCCACCGTGGTGGCGGTGCCGATCACGTAGATGTCGCGCTGCCGCAGCTCGCGCATCTGCGCGGGGCCGATCACGCCGAAGGCGAAACTGGCCACCGCTGGACGCGCCTCGCACAGGGCGGCGAACTGGTCGGAGAATCGCGGCGCCCAGCGCGCGGGCACGGCGGTGCGGACATCGAGCCCTTCGCGGATCATCAGCGCGTCGAGCTGTTCGCGCGCTCGCGTCACCGCCGCCATGTCGGCCTCGAATTCATCCGGCAACACGAACAGGCCAATCGCATATGGGCGGTCGCCCAGTGCACGGATCTCCGCGGCCTGATCGAGGATCGCCTGCGGTTCCAGATAACCGGCGCCCAGCGAACCCAGCGCACCGGCGTTCGACACCGCCGCAACCAGTGCAGGTGACGTCGATCCGGCCATGGGCGCCTGGATCAACGGATGCTCGATGCCGAGCCGGCTGGCGAACGACGCGCTCATGGCGGATGGCCTGCGGGAAGGATGGCCAAGTATCCACCGCCACCCACGGCAACTGAAGCCGCCGACGGCGCGTCGCCGCGCGATGCCCCGTCGGCGGCGCCCGGTCAGCCGCCAGAGCTCATCGCGTCCTTCTTCATCGCATTTTTCTTCATCGAACCGTGCTTCATCGAATCATGTTTCATCGAATCGTGCTTCATCGAATCAGCCTTCATCGCATCGTGCTTCATGGCGTCCATCTTCATCGAATCCTGCTTCATCGCATCCTTCGACATGGCGTCGTGCGACATCGCGGTGCTGGAGCTGGCTGCCATCGCGTCCTGGGCGAACGCGGTGCTGGTGGCGAGGCCGCAGGTCATGGCGGCGGCAAGAGCAAGGGCAAGGCGTGCATTCATCATCGGTCATTCCTCGAAAAGGGATGGAGCGGTCGGGCCGCTCCACCTCTCCATTCGCCATGGCCCACGCCCGGGTTACCCGCCGGGTCAGCCGCCCTGCCCGGCCACGATGTTCACCGTGATCGCGATGATGAACACGTTGAAGAAGAATGCGATCACGCTGTGCATCAGCACCACGCGGCGCAGGTAGTTGCTGGTGATCTGCACGTCGGAGACCTGGAAGGTCATGCCGATCACGATCGAGAAATAGGCGAAATCCCAGTAGTCCGGGTCGGGCGTATGCGGAAACTCCAGGCCGGCGTGCTGCTTGCCGAAATCGCCGTAGTAGCCATGCGCGTAATGGATCGCGAACATCACGTTGAGGAACAGCCAGCTGAGGATCACGCTGAGCACGCCCACGCCCAGCGCCAGGACGCCACCACTGCGTGCCGCGTGCAGTTCCATGCCCAGTGCGCCCAGCACCACGCCCGACAGCAGTACGCCACCCAGCAGTACGCCCCAGCGACCGGTGTCGATCGCCTGCGCCTGGCTGCGCATCGTGTCCGGCGTGGACTGGTTGAACAGATGGAGCATCACGCCCAGAAAGATCACCGCGGCGAGATCGAAGGCCAGCAATACCGCGTTGGCCAGCCGCATGCCGCTGACCAGCAATCCGGCAACCGCGACCACGAACACCAGCATCGAACCGATCGTTCGTGGGCGCCCCCTGGCGAATGCCCACGGGCGCCAGCCGCGCGATGCCCGCCGGCCCGGCCGGGCCGGTCGATCCGGCGTGGAGCCCTCGCTCACCACGCGCTCCACCAGCGCAGGGTCAGGCCAGCAGGTCGGCGTAGTCGGGGTGGCGTTGCATCCATGCGGCAGCATACGAGCAGGCCGGGACGACTTTCCAGCCCTCGCTGCGCGCCGTGTCCATCGCGGACTGGACCAGCGCCGCGGCAATCCCGCGGCCACCCACTTCGGCCGGCACGCCGGTATGGGTGATGGTCATCACGCCCGCAGCGAGCAGGTAATCGAGCACGCAGGGCACACCCTCCACGTCGGTCTGGAAACGGTGGGCGGCGCGTTCGTGGCGGATGACGTAGGACATGACGGTTCCTGCTTGGGCGCAAACGGCGATGGTACGGCGCCAACGGCAATCGCGCGTGAAGCATTGCACCGACTTCGTTCGCGCCAGTTACATGGCCGGGGGCGCACAGTCGGCCTTCACCCCACAGCCGCGCAGGAGCATTCCATGAAGAAATCCGCATCCGCCCATTGGTCCGGTGGCATCAAGGATGGCCAGGGCACGATCTCGACCGAGACCGCCGCCCTGCGCGAAGCGCCGTACGGATTCAAGTCCCGCTTCGAGAGCGGCCCCGGCACCAATCCGGAGGAACTGATCGCCGCGGCGCATGCCGCCTGCTATTCGATGGCGCTGTCGCTGGGCCTGGGCAACGCCGGACTGACCGCCGACAGCATCGACACCCGGGCCGTGGTGACGCTGGACAAGGATGGCGACGGCTTTTCGATCACCGCCGTCCACCTCGACTGCGAGGCTCGCGTGCCCGGCGCGGAAGCGGACGCGTTCAAGCGCATCACCGAGGAGACCAAACAGGGTTGCCCGGTATCCAGGGTGCTCAATGCGAAGATCACGCTGGAGGCGCGCCTGCTCTGACGCGCAGCTCAGGCCGCCGCCATGGCCTCCGCTGTGGCAGCGGACACCTCGTGCTGGCGACGCTGGCGCACCGCCTGTGCCAGCCTCGTCAGCACGCCGACCGAGGTGTCCCAGTCGATGCAGCCGTCGGTGATGCTCTGGCCGTAACGCAGCGGCTGCCCAACAAGCAATTCCTGGCGGCCACCAACCAGATGGCTTTCCACCATCACGCCGAGGATGCGCCGTTCGCCGGCGGCCATGCGCTGGGCGAGGTCGTCGATCACCTTCGGCTGGTTCTCCGGCAGCTTGCCGCTGTTGGCATGGCTGACGTCGATCATCACGCGGGCGGGCAAGCCGGCCTTGCCGATGGAGGCGCAGGCCCCCTCCACGCTCGCCTCGTCGTAGTTCGGCTGCCTGCCGCCGCGCAGGATGACGTGGCAGTCGGTGTTGCCGCTGGTGCTGGCGATCGCGGCCTGGCCGTCCTTGGTGACGGCCATGAAGTGGTGGGGCTGGGCCGCCGCCTGCACCGCATCCACCGCGATCCGCACATTGCCGTCGGTGCCGTTCTTGAAACCCACCGGGCAGGACAGTCCCGACGCCAGTTCGCGATGCACCTGGCTTTCCGTGGTGCGCGCGCCGACCGCGCCCCAGGCCACCAGGTCGGCGATGTACTGCGGCGTGATCATGTCCAGGAATTCGCAGCCGGCGGGCACGCCCAGCGCGTTGATGTCGCGCAGCAGGACGCGAGCGATGCGCAGGCCCTTGTCGATGCGGAAGCTGCCGTCCAGGTCGGGGTCGTTGATCAGGCCCTTCCAGCCCACCGTAGTGCGTGGCTTCTCGAAGTACACCCGCATCACGATTTCCAGCGCGTCGCCGAGTTCACGGCGCAGCGGCGCGAGTCGCCCGGCGTACTCCAGCGCTGCTTTCGGGTCATGGATCGAACACGGCCCGATCACCACGGCCAGGCGGTCGTCACTGCCGCCGATGATGCCGTGCAGCGCCTGTCGCGCCGCTTCCACCGTGGCGATCGCCGGCGCCGTGGCGGCGCAGTCGCGCATGACCTCGGCGGGCGTGCTGAGGCGGGTGAGTGCGCGGATGCGCAGGTCGTCGGTGGTGTGCATGGCGGCGGTTCTCCTGGTGGGTTCCCCGGAGGCGGCCAAAAAAAACCGCCAGGGAGGCTGGCGGTTCGGTGAGGTTGTGTCGATCAGTTCAAAACGATCGCGCCCGCGCCGCCGCCGTTGGCTTCGGATAGCCGTAAAACCAGAAGAACAGGCGGGCGGTGGCGGAATGCATGGCGTCATTGATAACACAATGGACGTCCAAATCAAACTTCCCGTCATCCAGACGATAGACTGGGCGCATGCCATCGCCCATCGACGTGCTCCGCCAACCGATCCGCCACTGGGTGCTGCGCGCCTTTCCGCGCGCCGACACCGGCAGCCTCGACTACGACCATCCGCACGGTGATCCGGGCCTGTTCGGGCCGGACAGCGCCACCTGGCGCGTGCATTCGGACTTCCCCGGCATGCTGGCCGGCGGCCTCGCGGCGCTGACCTTGCAGACCCTGCATCCGTTGGCCCTGGCCGGGGTCTGGGATCATTCCAACTTCCGCGACGACCTGATCGGCCGGCTGCGCCGCACCACCGCCTTCGTCGGCGGCACCACCTACGCGCCCCGCGCGCAGACCGAGGCGCTGATCGAACACGTGCGGATGATCCACGGCCACATCACCGGCCACGGCGAGGATGGACGTCCATACAGCGCCAACGATCCGGACCTGCTGACCTGGGTGCATGTCAGCGAGGCCTACTGCTTCCTGCAGGGTTACCGCAGCTACAGCCACATCGCGATGCCGCCGGGCGCAGCCGATCGCTACTACGACGAAGTACGGCAGATCGCCGAGGCGCTGGGCGCGCGCGATGTTCCCGCCAGCGAACGGGACGTCGCCGCGTATTTCCGGCGCATCCAGCCCGAGCTGGCCTATACCGAACGTTCCCGCGTGGTGCTCGGCCTGCTCGGCCAGGTGCGCCTGCCGGTGCCGGCCGCCGGACTGTCGCGCGACCTGTTCCTGCTGGCCGGCAGCGCCCTGCTGCCGGACTGGGCCATCACGCTGCTGGAGCGCACGCCACGCCAGCAGCGCCAGGCCCGCCTTGCCGCCCGCGCGCTGTGGCTGATGGCCCCGGCCTTCCGCGCCGCCCTGCGCGACGGCATCGCCAGCCGCGCCTGCCAGCGCATGGATATGCCGCCCGAGCAGTTGCACCGGTGGAACGCGCCGTCCGGCCAAGACTGACGGGCCCGGACTGGCCATCCAGGATTGACAGTCCCGCCCCATCGGCTAACGTCGGCGAGCACGCACTACCAGGGGTTCTCGTGGCGACACTCATTCCCAGCCGCAACAGCTGCCTGCCGCGGATGACCGGCGGCGAGAAGCGCGTCTCCGAGCGGCTCGAACAGAAACTCGAGGACGACTACCTGCTGTGGTACGACGTACCGGTCGGGCTGAAGCAGCGCCATCCGGATTTCGTGGTGTTCCACCCGCGCCGCGGCCTGCTGGTGCTGGAGGTGAAGGACTGGAAAGCAGACACCATCCGCCACGCCGACAGCACCCAGTTCACCCTGGTCACCGAGCGCGGCCTGATCAAGGAGAACAATCCGCTGCTGCAGGCGCGTGCCTATGCACTGGAGATCGGCGTGGTGCTGGAACGCGACCCGGCGCTGCGTTATCCGGAAGGCTCACGCTACGCCGGCAAACTGATCATGCCGTGGGGCTGGGGCGTGGTGCTGGCCAACATCACCCGCAAGCAGTTCGACGAAGGCGCGCTGGGCGAGGTGCTGCCCGGACACCTGGTGATCTGCCGCGACGAGTTGTACGAGACGGTCGACGCCGAAGCGTTCCAGGAGCGGCTGTGGGCGATGTTCCCGCAGGTGTTTCCGGTGACCATGACCCTGCCCCAGATCGATCGCGTGCGCTGGCACCTGTTCCCCGAACTGCGCGTGGAAGCCGGCAGCGGCCAGTTCGGCCTGTTCGGTCCCACCGACGCCGCGGTGCGTCCGCTGGAAATCCCCGACCTGATCAAGGTGATGGACGGACAGCAGGAACAGCTGGCGCGTTCGCTGGGCGGCGAGCACCGCGTGATCCACGGCGTGGCCGGTTCGGGCAAGACGATGATCCTGGGCTTCCGCGCGATGCAGCTGGCGCGAGAACTGACCAAACCCATCCTGGTGCTCTGCTACAACAGGACGCTCGCCGCGCGGCTGGAACAGCTGATCGGCGAACGCGGCCTGGGCGAGAAGGTGCAGGTCTACAACTTCCACAAGTGGTGCCGCAAGATGCTGGTGGCGTACAACGAGCCGCTGCCGGCAGGCAGCGGCAAGGCCTTCATCGAGGCGCTGCCGCCGGCGGTGATCGCCGGCGTCGACCGCGGCCAGATTCCGCGCGCCCAGTACGGCGCGGTGCTGGTCGACGAAGGCCACGACTTCGAGCCGGACTGGTACAAGCTGATCGTGCAGATGATCGACCCGGCCACCAATTCGCTGCTGGTGCTGTACGACGACGCGCAGAACATCTACGGCAACCCGAATCGCCGCAAGATCAGCTGGAAAAGCCTCGGCGTGCAGGCCCAGGGCCGCACCACCATCCTCAAGCTCAACTACCGCAACACGCTGGAAATCCTCTCGGTGGCGCGCGCCTTCGCCCAGGACCTGCTGGCCGCGCGCCTCGACGATGCCGACGGCGACGGCGTGCCGCTGATCGCGCCGGAAAGCGCCGGCCGCCGCGGCGCCGTGCCCGAGCTGGTGCGCACCGACACCGCCCGCGCGCAGATGGACGTGCTGATCGCGCGGCTGCGCGACGAGCACGCGCACGGCCGTCCGTATTCGGAGATGGCGGTGATCTATCGCAACCAGTGGGAAGGCGAGAAATTGCACGAGGTGCTCAAGCGCCTGGACATCCCCAGCCGGCTGGCTGACAACGCCGGCAAGCAGACGCTGTTCGTGGTCGAGGACAGCGTGAAGCTGGTCACCATGCACTCCAGCAAGGGCCTGGAGTTCCCGTTCGTGATCATCCCCGGCATTGGCGGCCTGCCCAAGGAAGGCCAGAGCGAAGCCGACGAAGCCCGCCTGCTCTACGTGGCGATGACCCGCGCCACCGAACACCTGCTGCTGATCCACCACGACGACTCGGTCTTCAGCAAGCGCATCCGCGATTCGATCAACGATGTGCGGGGACAACTGAACTCCGTCGCATGAAATGGAACTCGAGCCGAATCACATGGGCTCCAGCGCTCCACACTCAACGCCGGTCAATTTCGCAGAAGCAATCAGGGGATCGAGAATTGCCCGTCCCGCGCCATTAATGTAAATCCGAGTCTTTACAGTTGACGGATCCTTGAAAACCGCAGCTTTTCTCGGAGTCAACAAATCATTGAATCTTTCCAGCCGTACGTGTCCCCGGTCGTTCTTTTCAGAACGACCGATGTCTACACATGGCACGACGTTGGTCACATTGTAGAGATAACGAATCTCTCCAGTGCCTCCGCAATCAAGCTCAAGCATTTGACCAAACTGGGACAGAAAGGAACCCAGCGCGTCCCTGGCGCGTTCATTCAATACCAGTGCACCGGGGAGCATGGCACTCACGTCCGCGGGAGGACGCTTGTTTTTGCGCCGTTTGCTATCGGCAAATTCCACCACGGGACGATCCATCCAGTTTTTTGGCTTTCCGTCGATCCAGAATCGTCCTTCGAGCAACTCATGATCGTCGACAGGAACCACCATGGCATGGTCGCTCACGCAGGCATTACGCAGTTCAAAAACCGCCATGGATCAACCCCGGATCAAAGTGAAAGAATGCCTGAAATGAGCGCCGCTTTGATGCTATCGAGAACAGGGTTCACGGCTTTGGCAGCGATCTGATGGCTGGCGATGGTGATCCGCAGCAAGCCGTCAGGTGAGCGAGGCCGACACAGGTGTTGCGACGATAGCTTTTCGGCTGTGCAGGCCTTGGAAGAAGCGGCTCGTTGCGCTGCGTCCGGACTAGCTTGCCATGGCGTTACAGAGGGAGGCACCGGGTACCTCGCCGATCAATGCTGGATAAAAAAATCTCACTTTTCGGCCACCTTCGGCATACCCCCGCGGCATTGCGCCGCGGAGCAACGGCGCGGCATCGGTTGCCGGGCAAGCCGGTCACTCCTACAATAAGAATCATTCTCACCTGATGATTCCCTGGCATGGCGTGGCGGTCGACGCGCGCCTGTCGCCATCCGGTGCAGGAACACAGCCATCGCGCGATGGCGACCGGGTCGACATCCCGGTCCGCCTCGACGCGTGCAGCCGCTTCCCGCCAACCTGTTCACAAGGCTTCCGATGTCATCGATCCCCTCTTCGTCCGTGGCGAGCACCGCTCCGCGCCACCGCTCCGCGCTGCCGCACGCGATCCGCATGGCATGGCTGGCGACGCTGGTCAGCTTCGGCGTCTCCACCCATGCCGCCGACACCCCCGCCGCCACGAGCACCGGCGACGCGCAACAGAACGCCGCGACCACGCTGGAAGGCGTGCAGGTCACCGCGCCGATCGCGAAGGACAGCAACTCGGTGACCAAGACCGATACGCCGATCATCGAGATCCCGCAGTCGGTGTCGGTAATCACCGATGAACAGATGAGCCTGCGTGGCATCCAGGGCATCGAGGAAGCGGTGTGGTACACCGCTGGCGCCCAGGGCGGCGGCTACGGCCCCGATTCGCGCAGCGACTGGCTGCTGGTGCGCGGCTTCACCCCAGCGCGCTACATGGATGGGCTGGCGCTGGCCGCCGGCTCGGGCACCGGCATCACCCGCATCGAGCCGTATGGCCTGGAGCGACTGGAAGTGTTGAAGGGCCCCTCGTCCGTCGTCTACGGCGCGATGCCGCCGGGCGGCATGGTCAACATGGTTAGCAAGCGGCCGACCGAACAGCCGCTGCATGAAGTGGGCGTCGAGGTCGGCAGCTTCGACCTGCGCCAGGGCACGTTCGACTTCGGCGGCCCGCTGAACGATTCCGGCACCGTGCTGTACCGTCTCACCGGCCTGGCCCGCAACAGCGACACCATGGTCGACCACATCAAGGACGATCGTTATTACCTGGCGCCGGCGCTGACCTGGAAGCCGAGCAACGCCACCTCGCTGACCGTGCTGTCGCACTTCCAGAAATCCGCGACCGCGTCCGGCGGTGGCTTCCTGCCCGCCGAAGGCACCTTGCTGCCCAGCCCCAACGGCAAAATCCCGCGCAATCGCTTTACCGGCGAGCCGGGTCAGAACGACTACGACAAGACGCTGGCCTCGATCGGCTACGAGTTCCACCACGACTTCGCCGGCGGCCTGGCCTTCAACCAGAACCTGCGCTACGGCAAGGCCGACGTGGACAATAACGGCGGCAACGTGGGTGCGTTCGGCCTGCTCGGCGACGGTCGCACCCTGCTGCGCTATCTGTTCCCGAACGAGAACCACACGAAGACCTTCGGCGTCGACAACAACCTGCAGTACACCTTCGACGCGGGCAACGTGCAGCACATCGTGCTGGCCGGCGTGGACTACCGCCGCGCGAAGGACGACTACGCCTCGGCGTTCGACTTCAACGTGGGTGGACTGGACGTGTTCGACCCGGTCTACGGCAGCCCGGTGACGGTGCCCGCGTACACCAGCCACACGCTGCAGACGCAAACGCAATTGGGCGTCTATCTGCAGGACCAGATCAAGCTGGGCCGTTGGGGCATCACCCTCGGCGGTCGCCAGGATCACGTGAAAACCGACACCGACAACCTGATCGGAGGCACCACCACGGGCCAGACCGACGACGCATTCTCCGGCCGCGTCGGCGTCAACTACCTGTTCGACAGCGGCCTGGCGCCATACGTCTCGTGGTCGCATTCGTTCCAGCCCACCGTGGGCACCGACTTCGCGGGCAAGGCGTTCAGCCCGACCACCGGCGACCAGTACGAAGCGGGCCTGAAATACCAGCCGGCCGGCGGCAACGGTCTGCTCAGCGCATCCGTCTACCAGATCACCCAGCAGAACTCGCTGACGATCGACCCGAATCACACGTTGTACCAGGTGCAGCAGGGTGAAACGCGCCTGCGCGGCGTGGAGCTGGAAGGCCGCTGGAACATCGGCCGCAACCTCAGCGTGTATGGCGATTACACGTACAGCGATTCGGAAGTGACACGCAGCAACGACCTGCCCTCGCTTGGCAGGCAGATCGCCCTGCTGCCGAAACAGCAGGCCTCGCTGGGCGCCGACTACACCGTCGTCGGCGGAACCCTGGCCGGACTCGGCTTCGGCGGCGGCGTGCGTTACGTGGGCGAGCACTACGGCGACATCTACAACGACTGGAAGACGCCGTCGTACACCTTGCTCGACGCGGCCGTGCACTACGACACCGGCGGCTGGCGACTGCAGTTGAACGTCAGCAACCTCACCGACAAGACCTACGTCTCGGCCTGCAACAGCGCCGTGTGGTGCTACTACGGCTACGAGCGCACGGTCACCGCCAGCGCGCGCTACCGCTGGTAAGCAGATGACGGCCTGGCTCGGCGTGGTGGCCTTCGCGATGGCGGCATTGTCCGCCGTCGCGTTGTACGCCGGCTCGCCGCACTGCATGTGGCGCGTGCTGCGCGGCCGGCCGCGCAGCGCACGGCTGATCGGCACGCTGCTCGCGCTGGCGTCCCTGCTCGCCTGGACGCAGCTGTTCGGCGTCGCCGCCGGCCTCGGCGCCACGCTCGCCAGCCTGATGCTGGTGCTGGTCGCGCAACCGTACCTGGCCCTGTTCATCGGCAGTCCGGATGCCGACACCACGGCGGACGACAAGGCATGATCCGCCACCACCGCAGGAAAACGTGCTGATGTGGGCGCGGCTCAGCGCCGGCATCGTGCCGGGTTTCTTCCTCGCCGCCGCGCTGCTCGGGCTGGTCAGCTGGCTGCTGCCCGGCACGTGGGAATCGACCATCATGGTCGGCCTGCTGGCGTTCTTCCCGCTGTGGATCGGCATCGTCTGCGCCGCGCTGCGGTTCTCCAGCGGACGGCGCGCGTGGCTCTGCCTGGGCATCGCGGCCGTGGCGGGCTTAAGCCTGCTGCGGTTGCTGCAGACATCGGGTTGGGTCGGCTGAGCATGTCACGATGAAATTGAAACCGGCCACCTTGCGCACCTTCACCGCCCTGCATTCGTGGGTGGGCATGCTGGCGGGCTTCGCGCTGTTCGTGGCGTTCTATGCCGGCGCGATCACCGTGTTCCATCATTCGCTGCAGCAATGGGCCAGCCCGCAGCTTGCCGCCACCGCCTCGCTGGACGATGCGCAACAGCTGCTCGACCAGGTGCTGGCGCGCCACCCGGAAGCACGCGAACACCTGGGCATGACCTTCCCCGGCTACGAGCTGGCCGAGCCCACCGCGTACTGGCAGGACGCGCAAGGCGTCTGGCAATTCGCCACCCCGCAACAGCTGGCCGGCAGCCCGACCCCGCCGGGCGCCAGCCTGCCCGAGCTGGTCAACGAACTGCATTACACGCTGGGCCTGCCGCTGGTCGGCACCTGGCTGATGGGGCTGGTCAGCCTGCTGTACGGCGTCGCGCTGGTGTCGGGTTTCGTGATCCATCTGTCGCGGCTGTTCAAGGATCTGTTCGCGCTGCGCCCGGGGCGCAACCTCAAGCGCTTCTGGCAGGACGCACACAACGTGATCGGCGTGTTGAGCCTGCCGTTCCACATCGTGTTCGCGGTCACCGGCGCACTGCTGTGCCTGCTGTTCGTGCTGATGCTGGCGCTGAATCCGCTGGTCCACGACGGCAAGCTGATGGCCGCGTCGGCCGCGGCGATGGACACCGCGCCGATCGTGCAGAAGGCGGACGTTTCCCGGCCGCTGTCGCCACTGGCAAGCTGGCACGCACGCGCGATCGCGGTGGCGGCGGAACATGGCGTCGCCGATTTCGTGCCCGGCTACCTGAAGCTCGCCCATGCCGGCGATGCCCATGCCGTGGTCGAGATCACCGGCACTTCGCCGCGCGGACTCGGTGCCGGCGCGGTGGCGCTGGATGCCACCAGCGGCACCGTGCTGGCCACCCAGCTGCCCGGTTCGCGCGACGCCAACCACGCGGTGCTCACGGCGGTCTACGCGCTGCACTTCGGCGACTACGGCAATGTCGCGGTGCGATGGCTGTACTTCCTGCTGGGCCTGGGCGGCGCCTTTTTGTTCTATTCGGGCAACCTGTTGTGGATCGAGTCGCGGCGCAAGCGGCGACAGGCCGAACAGGGGCGCTCCTCGATCGTCATGGCGCGCGCCACGGTCGGCGTGTGCCTCGGCGTCTGCGTGGCGATCTCCGCAGCCTTCGTGGCGGCGCAACTGCTGCCCGCGCTGGGCTGGCGCGTCGATGCCGGCGAACGCTGGGTATGTTTCGGTAGCTGGGCGCTGTGCGTGGCCTGGGCAGCATGGCGCGCGCCCCTGCGTGCTGCCCGGGAACTGTTGTGGCTCGCCGCGATCGTCACCGCGCTGGTTCCGCTGGCCCATGGCTTCGTCACCGGCTGGTGGTTCTGGCGCAGCGCCGCGGCCGGTCACGGCGCCTTGCTGGCGATCGACCTGGGCGCGCTGGCGCTGGCGGCGGGCTTCGCCTCGCTGGCACGTGCGGCGTCACGGCGCAGCCGCCACGGTGACGGCAACAGCGTGTGGGCAGATCAGGCCCGGTAAGGAGCCAGCAAGGCGGGTTCGTCGAACAGCCCGGCCGGCAGCAGGTAACGCGGGTCGCGGCCGGCGGCCAGCAACTCGCGGATGCGGGTGGCGGAGATCTCCAGCGGCGTCACCGCCAGTTCGATGACCTTGCCGGCCGGCACACCGCGCACATCCGCGGTGTCGACGACGCGCCTGCACGCCACCTCGTCTTCCAGTTCATCCGGCAAGGTGGCCGATACGCCGGGCCGGCTCAGCACGCCGACATGGGCCACCGCGAACAGTTCGCGCCAGCGATGCCAGCTGGCCAGGTTGGCGAAGGCATCGGCGCCGACCAGCAGCACCAGCGGCCGCTCGCCCTGCTCCGCGCGCAACTCGTGCAAGGTGTCGATGGTGTACGAAGGGCCGGCGCGATCCAGCTCGCGCGTGTCCAGGGTGAGCCGTGCCTGGCCCTGCAGCGCCGCGCGCAGGATCGCCACCCGCTGCGCTGCCGAAGCCATCGGCGCGTCGCGATGCGGCGGCACGCTGGCCGGCATCAGGCGCACCTCGGCGTCGAGCAGTTCGGCCGCTTCCCACGCCACGCTGAGATGTCCCAGGTGCACCGGATCGAAGGTGCCACCGAAGATCGCGAGGGTCACGCCAGCGCCTTGGCTGCCCGCGGCTCCGCCAGTGCGGCGATCAGCCGTTCGGCCTCCTGCCACGGATTGCCCTGCTCGCGCCCCTTGACCATGCGGTCGATGCGCGAGGCGCGCGCCAGGCATTGCAGCCAGTGTTCGCGGGGCGCGCGGCGCAGCGCCTGGCGGAACAGGTTCTCGCGCGCCTGCCACAAGTGTTCGGCGCGGAACTGGGCAGCCAGGTCCGATGCATTGGCCAGGCGCAGGGCGAGCTGCAGCTGATTGACCAGCCAGCCCATCAGCGCCAGCAGCTCGTCGCCCTCCGAGCGCAGGCCGGCCAGGATGCGCAGCGCGCGGGCGCCGTCGCCCAGGAAGGCCGCGTCGGTGAGCTTGAACACGTCGTAGCGGGCGCTGTCGGCGACCAGGTTCTCCATCTCGGCGGCATCGATGCGGCCTTCGCCGTGCAGCACCGCGAGCTTGTCGATTTCCTGCGCGGCGGCCAGCAGATTGCCCTCGACGCGCTCCGCCAGCAGGGCCACCGCATCAGGCGTGGCGGACAGCTTGCGCGAGGCCAGCCGTGCGGTGATCCAGCTGGCCCATTCGTTCGGTCGCGGCGCGTTGAACACCACCATCGTGCCGCTGGCGTCGAGCTTCCTGCTCCAGGCGCCGTCGTGCTTGTTGCTCCACTCCATCGCGGTGATCAGCAAGGTGACGTCCGGCGGCGGATCGGCGCAGAACGCGGTGATCGCCTTGGCGCCCTCGATGCCGGGGCGGCCGGTGGGCAGGCGCAGATCGATCAGCCGCCGACTGGCAAACAGCGACATCGCCGCGCCGGAACGGGCCAGGTCGTTCCAGTCGAAATGCTGGCCAACCTCGAGCACCTCGCGCTCGCTGTAGCCGAGCCGGCGCGCCTGCGCGCGCAGGGCGTCGGCAGCTTCGAGCACCAGCAGTTGCTCACCGGCCAGCAGGTAGACCGGCTGCAGGCTGTCGCCCGCCAGCGCCTTCTGCCATTGACCGGGGTTGAGCGGCATCAGTGCGTGCTGGCGGCGCTGGCCGGCTCGGCCAGCTGGTGCTTGCTGGCCGCCTGCAGGCGGAACAGGATCGCCTGCACCATGTCGTCATTGAGGCTGCGCTGCAGCTCCTGCACCTGCGATTCGTTGCCGACGGTATTGCTGGCGTCGTAGCTGTATTCGCGCGACATGTCGATGCGCTGGACCGGCAGCAGCGGATGGCCGTCCGCATCGGTCACGTCGAACTCGACGTGGTAGCGCACCGCGTACTCGGTGATCCGCACGTAACCTCCGGCGCTAAGCGTCTCCGTGCTGAACCGGGCCGTCGGCACGCGCAGTTCGGCGACGCCCGGGCCGGCGGCGTCCTCGATCGTGACGTCCGAGGTTTCCAGCGCACGGGTCAGCCGGCGCTCGAGCTCGCCACCGCCATTGACGGTGACGTGCATGCGCTGCATCTGCGCGGGCAGGTTCGCGTTTTCGCGCAGGTGGAAGCCGCAGGCGGACAGCGCCAGCGTGGTGGCCAGCAGCGACGCGAGCTGGAACAGGCGAGCGGTTTTCATGAAGTTCATCCTGCGACGATGTTGACGATCTTGCCGGGCACCACGATCACCTTGCGCACGGTCAAGCCTTCCAGGAAATGGGCCACCTGCGGCTGCGCCAGCGCCATGGCCTCGGCGTCTTCCTTCGAGGCGCTGGCGGCGACCTCGATGGTAGCGCGCAATTTGCCGTTGACCTGCACCGCCAGCGTCAGCGTGTCGCGCACCAGCGCGGCCTGATCGACCCGCGGCCACGGCTGGTCCTCCAGCACGCTTTCGGGATGACCCAGCACCTGCCACAAGGCGTGGCTGACGTGAGGCACCACCGGATTCAGCAGCAATACCATCGCTTCCAGCGCCTCGTGGCGCACGGCGCGGCCCTGGTCACTCTGGTCGTTGAATTTGCCCAGCGCATTGAGCAGTTCCATCAGCGCCGCGATCGCGGTGTTGAACGCGTGGCGGCGACCGAAGTCGTCACTGACTTTCTGGATCGTCTCGTGCAATTGGCGACGCAAGGCTTTCTGGCCTGCGTCCAGGCTGGCCGGATCAGTCACCGCATGATCGGGGCCAGCCGCGTGCGTAGTCACCTCGCGCCACAGCCGCTTGAGGAACCGCGCCATGCCCTCGACGCCGGCCTCGCTCCATTCCAGCGACTGCTCCGGTGGCGCGGCGAACATCGAGAACAGCCGCACCGTGTCGGCGCCGTACTTGTCCACCATGGTCTGCGGATCGATGCCGTTGTTCTTCGACTTCGACATCTTCTCGGTGCCACCGATCTTCACCGGCTCGCCATCAGCCTTGAGTACGGCGCCGGTCACGCGCGCCTTGTCGTCGCGCTGGATCTCGACATCGGCCGGGTTGATCCAGTCCTTCGAGCCATCGGCGTTGTCGCGGTAGAACGTCTCGGCGATCACCATGCCCTGGCACAGCAGGTTCTGCGCCGGCTCGTCCGAATGCACCATGCCCGCGTCGCGCAGCAGCTTGTGATAGAAGCGGAAGTACAGCAGGTGCATGATCGCGTGTTCGATGCCGCCGACGTACTGGTCTACCGGCAGCCAGTAGTTGGCGCGTTCGTCGATCTGCGCATTCGCGCCGGGGCTGGTGTAGCGCGCGTAGTACCAGCTCGACTCCATGAAGGTGTCGAAGGTGTCGGTCTCGCGTTCGGCCGGGCCGCCGCACTGCGGGCAGGTGGTCTTGCGCCACTCCGGATCGGCCTTGATCGGCGACTGCACGCCGCTGAACGCCACGTCCTCGGGCAGCACCACCGGCAGCTGGTCTTCGGGCACCGGCACCGCCTCGCACTGCGGGCAGTAGATCACCGGGATCGGGCAGCCCCAGTAGCGCTGGCGGCTGACGCCCCAGTCGCGCAGGCGGAAGTTGACCCGGCGCTGGCCGCGGCCCTCGGCCTCGAAGCGCCTGGCCAGTGCTTCCAGCGCCTGCTGGAAGTCGAGCCCGTCGTACTCGCCGGAATTCACCAGGATGCCGCGCTCGGTGAAGGCGCACTGCTCCATCACCCGCTGCTCGAAATCCTCGATGACCTGCACCGCGGACTTCGTATCGTAGGCGTCGGTATCGCCGCCGCCGAGCGCCGCGCGCATCGGATCGGCGCCGACGCCAAGGGACAGGTCGTGGCCGATTTCGCGCACCGCGTCGAGCACGCTGCGGTCGACCACCACCATCCTGATCGGCAGGCTGTAGCGCTTGGCGAATTCCCAGTCGCGCTGGTCGTGGCCGGGCACCGCCATCACCGCGCCGGTGCCGTAGTTCATCAGCACGAAGTTCGCCACGTACACCGGCAGCGCCTCGCCGGTGATCGGGTGGACGGCACGCAGGCCGGTGTCCATGCCGCGCTTTTCCTGGGTCTCCATTTCCGCTTCGGAGACGCCGCCCTGGCGCAGGCCGGCGATGAACTCGGCCAGCGCCGGACGCGCCAGCGCCGCGTACTGGGCCAGTGGATGCTCGGCCGCGATCGACAGGAAGGTCACGCCCATCAGCGTGTCCGGCCGCGTGGTGAACACCGTGATCGGTTCCACCGGCGCCTCGTCGTCATTGACGTCGAAGCGGATTTCCAGCCCTTCGCTGCGGCCCAGCCAGTTGCGCTGCATGGTCTTCACCGCATCGGGCCAGCCCGGCAGCGTGTCCAGCCCGTCGAGCAATTCGGGCGCGTAGTCGGTGATCTTCAGGAACCACTGCGGGATCTCGCGCTTCTCCACCACGGCGCCCGAGCGCCAGCCGCGGCCGTCGACCACCTGCTCGTTGGCCAGCACGGTCTGGTCGATCGGGTCCCAGTTCACCACCGCGTTCTTGCGGTACGCCATGCCCTTCTTCAGCAGGCGGGTGAACATCAGCTGTTCCCAGCGGTAATAGTCCGGCCGGCAGGTGGCGAACTCGCGGGTCCAGTCGATCGCGTAACCCAGCGACTTCAGCTGGCTGCGCATGTGGTCGATGTTGGCGTAGGTCCATTTGGCCGGCGCGGTCTTGTTCTTGATCGCGGCGTTCTCGGCCGGCAGGCCGAACGCGTCCCAGCCCATCGGCTGCAGCACGTTCTTGCCCTGCATGCTCTGGTAACGGCTGATCACGTCGCCAATGGTGTAGTTGCGCACGTGGCCCATGTGCAGCGCGCCGGACGGGTACGGCAGCATCGACAGGCAGTAGAACTTCGGCCGCGTGTCGTCCTCGACCACCTCGTACGCGCGCTGCGCGGTCCAGTAATGCTGGGCGGCGGCCTCCACGGCCTGCGGGCGATAGCCGGCTTCGTCCTGCTCGGGGGTGGTCGGGGCTTGGGTGTCCTGCATGATCATGCTGCCATATGCGATTGATGCGGACCGGCGAAAGCCGGCCCGAGGGAACTGGTCAGACTAGCCCAGCGCGGGCCGGCCGCCAAGCCGGAACGCTATTCCTGCGGGCACGCCGCGGCCTGCCCCGCGCCCAGCGCACGCCCGGCCGCGGCGATCTGCGCCGCGATGCGGGCGATCGCCCGCTGGTGACCTTGAACCAGGGCTGGATAACCCGGCCCCACCGGCTCGCTGACCAGGCTGGTGCACGACAGCGTGGCCGCTTGCGCGCCGTGCAGCAGGCGCACGCTCCACGCACCCTCGATCAGCGCCTGGCCGCCGGGTTGCGAATCGAACCGGCGCAGGTCCAGCTTGATCCGCAGCAGCGGCTGACTGCCGGCCGGCAGGCCGCTGACGTCCTGGCTGTGCAGCTCGCGCGCCAGGTCGGCGGCCAGCGCACTGCGCACTTCGTCGCCCAGTGGCGCGATCCAGCGTTCGCTGCCAAGCACGGCCATGCCTTCGGCGCCCTCGCGCACCACCAGCTGCGGCTGGTCGACCTGGGCCGGGATGCCCACCGGCAACAGCTCGAACGGCAGCGACCCGGCGGCCGGGGTCGGCGCGCCCGCATCGGCCGGCGCCACCAGGGTGTAGTAATGCAGCGGTGCGGAAGCGCAGGCGGCCAGTAGCAGGGCCGCCGCCAGCGTGGCTGAAACCTGCGTGACGCGACGGATCATGGCTTGCTCCCTGAGGCCGGCTGCGGCGCCGGCGCGGCGGTTTTCGGTGCGGTGGTTTTCGGGGTCGACGGCGCCGGGTCCGGACGACGGCCGCGGATCAGCGACTCCGGATGGCCGCCCAGGTAATCGGTCAGCACGCGCAGCGAACGCGCCATGCGCTGCACCTGTTCCAGCGTGGCGCCCAGGTTCTGCTGCAGCGGCGAATCACTGGCCAGCGCATCGTTGGCCGTGCCCATGGTCTGCTGCACGCCGTGCAGGGTGTCCTTCACCGCCGGCAGCGTCTCGCCATTGACCTGCTTCAGCGTGGCGTTGAGGCCAGCCAGGGTCTGGTCCAGGTTCTGGCCGATGCTGTCGAACGGGATCTTGTCGAGCTTGTCGACGATCTCGGCCAGCTGCTCCTGCAGCTTGTCGAAGCTGCCCGGTACGGTCGGCAGGGTCAGCGGTTTCGCGCTCGGGTCGAACGCCACCTTCGGTGTCTTCGGCACGAAGTCCAGCGCCACATACAACTGCCCGGTGAGCAGGTTGCCGGTGCGCGCCTGGGCGCGCAGGCCGTGATCGACCAGTCGGCCGATCATCTGCGAAAGGTCGGGATTCTCCCCGCGCTCCCGGGCCAGCGCCTCCAGCTTGTCGTAGGCGGCGCCGAGTCGCTGCGGATAGATCACCGCGCCCACCACCACCGGGAAGCGCTGCTTCTGCTCGTCGTAATCCAGCCGCACCGACACCACCTTGCCGATGTTGATGCCGAGGAACTCCACCGGCGCATCGACCGCCAGGCCGCGCACCGACTGCTCGAAGCGCATGCGGATGTAGTGCGGCGTGCCATCCGGCGGCGCCATCGCGGTGGCCTGGTCGCCGAACAGCTTGAAGGCGTTGTCTTCCGGCGCAGGCGTGCCGTCGTGCGGGCCGGGCGGGTCCTGGAAGGCCACGCCGCCGGCCAGCACGGTGGCCAGCGACTGGGTGTTGAGGGTCAGTCCGTTCGCGCCCAGCGACACATCCACGCCGCTGGCATTCCAGAAGCGCGAGGAGCGGGTGACGAAGCGGTCGTTCGGGCCATCGATGAAGATCTGCAGCGAGACGCCCTTGCCGTCCTTGTCCAGCT
The DNA here is from genome assembly GCF_001428465.1 of Rhodanobacter sp. Root179. Lineage (NCBI taxonomy): Bacteria > Pseudomonadati > Pseudomonadota > Gammaproteobacteria > Lysobacterales > Rhodanobacteraceae > Rhodanobacter > Rhodanobacter sp. Root179. The sequence goes on from NZ_LMHR01000047.1 coordinate 27,282, forward strand.
GGTAGGACACCACCCGACCCACCTGGATGCGCCGGTAATAGATCGGCGAGCCGATGTCGAGCGAGCCCAGGTCGTCGCTGTGCAGGACGAAACTCCGGCCGGGCGCGCCGTGGGTCACCGGCGGCGGAATCTCCAGGCCCTTGAAGTCGTCCTTGTACTCGGTGGAGTCACCCACGTCGGCACCGATGAACGCGCCGGACAGCAAGGTGTCGATGCCGGACACGCCGCCCAGCCCGATGCGCGGACGCACGACCCAGAACCGGGTGTCGGCGGTGGCGAAACCCTCGGCGCTCTTTTCCAGCGCCACGTTGACCAGCACGTGGCTGCGGTCGCTGCTGAGGTGGATCTTGCTGACCCGGCCGATCACCACGTTCTTGTACTTCACCGGCGTCTTGCCCGCCTCCAGCCCTTCGGCGCTCTGGAAGCTGATCACCACGTGCGGGCCGGCCTGCAGCCAGTTGCTGACCACCAGAGACAGGCCGACCAGGGCCGCCAGCGCCGGAATCAGCCAGATCAGCGAGGCATTGAAGCGGCGCCGCTTCACCACCGGCCGCGGCAAGTCGCCGTCGTCTGGCGGTACCGGTTGGGTTTGCATGTCGTCAGTCATCCGAATCCTTGCCGTCCCAGATCAGGCGGGGGTCAAAACTCATCGAGGCAAACATGGTCAGCACCACGGTCAGCCCGAAAAAGATCACGCCCGGCAGTGGTTCCACCAGGCTCAGCACGCTGAAGCGCACCAGCGCCGTCAGCAGCGCCACCACGAACACGTCCAGCATCGACCAGTAGCCGATCAGCTCGACCAGCCGGTACAGCTTCGCACGCTGCGGCCGGGCCCAGGCACTGCCTTGCTGGCTGCTCACCAGCAGCACGCTCAGGGCGAGAAACTTCAGCACCGGCACCACGATGCTGGCGGTAAACACGATCACCGCCAGGTTCGGCGAGCCGGCCCGCCACAACTCCACCACCCCGCTGATGATGGTGTTGTCGTCGATGTCGTTGAGGCTGGCGGTGCGCATGATCGGCAGCACGTTGGCCGGGATGTACATCAGGAACGCGGCGATCAGCAGCGCCCAGGTCCGCGCGAAGCTGTCCGGCTTGCGCCGGCGCAACGTGCTGGCGCAGCGCGGGCAGGCCATCGCATCGTCCACGCCGTCGCCGTCCAGTTGCGCGTCGCCCGGCACGTTGCGGCACACCAGCCCGCATACCGTGCAGGCGATCAGGCCCAGCTCGGCGGCGCGCGGCAAGGCGCTCATGCGGCCGACTCCAGGTCCTCGTTCCACAACTGGCGCAGATCCACGCCCGCGAAGATGGTGATCAGCAGGGTCAGCGCCGCGTAGGCGTAAATGCCCGGATCGGCGGTGACGTCGAAATAGGTGTGCGCCTTGACGATCGCCACCAGCGCACCCAGCACGAACACCTCGCTCATCGTCCACGGGCCCAGCCGGTGCAGGATCACCATCAGCGGCACGAAACCCGGCGCGCGGCGGCCGGCGCGGGCAAACCACAGCAGCCAGCCCAGCAGGGACATCTTCAGCAGGGGGAAAAAGAACAGCGTGGCGGCCACCAGCACCGAGACGATCTGCGAATGCTCGCGCCACATCGCCAGGATCACGCCCCACAAGGTGGTGCTGCTGTGCTGGCCGCTCAGGCCCAGGGTCACGATTGGCCACAGGTTGGCCTGCACGAACACGATCGCCGCGGTCAGGATCAGCGCCAGCATCGCGTTCACGCTCAGCAGATGGTGCCGCTCCAGCTCCGCGGCACACAGTGCACAGCGCGCCACTTCCCCACGCTCCAGCACGCGCCGGCGGTAGACCGTGTCGCAGTGCTCGCAGATCAGCAGCTTTTCTGGATAGGCCTTGCCCATGCACCCGGTGCCTTGCTTCGGCGTGACAGTCCGTGGATTCTCGCAAATCTGGCGTGAACGCGCTGCTTGATATGCTGCGTGGGAACCCTGATCTGAACCGACATTCACCAAGCTGGAGTTTCCCGTGACCGATGCTGCCACCGTTTCCCACGTCTTCGACGTGGACCAGCAGACCTTCGAAGCCGACGTGCTGCAGGCCTCGCTGAGCACGCCGATCCTGGTCGACTTCTGGGCCACCTGGTGCGAACCGTGCAAGACGCTGGGCCCGATGCTGGAAAAGCTCGCCGCCGAATTCAACGGCGCGTTCCGGCTGGGCAAGGTCGACGTGGACACCCAGCAGGAGCTGGCCGGCATGTTCGGCATCAAGAGCATCCCCACCGTGATGCTGGTGAAGGATGGCCAGGTGCTCGACGGCTTCGCCGGCGCCCTGCCCGAAGGCCAGCTGCGCGAATTCCTGCTGCGCCACGTGCAGCCGCTGGAAGCAGCCGCGGGCGATGAAATGGCCGCCACCGCCGAGGAACCCGCCCAGGCCGTGAACCGCCTGCAGCAGGCGATCGCCGCCGAGCCGAACAAGCCCGAGCTGAAACTGGACCTGGCCGTGGCCCTGATGCGCAACGAGCAGATCGACGCGGCCGAAGCCGAACTCGCCGCCCTGCCCGCCAACCTCGCCACCGACGCGCGCGCCGTGCGCCTGCGCAGCGAGCTGGAGCTGGCCCATTCGCTGCAGGACGCGCCGGAACGGGCGGCGCTGCTGCAGCGCCTGCAAGCCAACGCCGAAGACTGGGAAGCCCACGATCAACTCGGCGTGCGCCTGCTGCTCGAAGGCGACGCCGCCGGCGGGCTCGACCAGTTCCTGCTGATCCTGCAGAAGGCCCGCGACTGGAACGACGGCCAGGGCAAGAAGCGCCTGCTGGCGGCCTTCGCCACCCTCGACGACGCCGAACTGGTCAGTCGCTACCGACGGAAGATGGCGTCGCTGTTGTTCTGATTGTTGGGCACGGGGAACGCCAAAGCATTCCACCCGCCACAACCCCACCCCAGCCCTCCCCTGCCTGCAGGGGAGGGCTGGGGTGGGGTCGCTCTCGCTCCTGGTTTTCAAATCCCGGAGCACTGAAGCCCCCCTCCCAACCTCCCCCTGCTCGCCCTCCGGGCAAGCAAGGGGAGGAGCAAGGCGGCCGCGAGGCGAGGCATCCCAATCCGTACGCCACCGTATGCTCATGTAATATCCGTCATTCCCCCGGCATCCGACGAATCCCCATGCGCGCCTCCACCTTCCGCCGCCTGCTCAACCTGTGGCCGCCGTTCCTGTTCAACGCGATCCGCCTGCAGTCGCTCAGCGACGACTACACCGAGGCGAAGGTGGTGCTGCGGCTGCGCCCGTGGAACCGCAATTACGTGAAGAGCCAGTTCGGCGGCAACCTGTTCGCCATGGTCGATCCGTTCTGGATGCTGCTGGCGATGCACCAGCTGGGCAGCGACTACTACGTGTGGGACAAGGCCGGCACGATCGACTTCGTGGCGCCGGGCTACGAGGACGTCTACGCCCACTTCACGCTCGAACCCGGCGTGGTCGACGAACTGCGCGCGGCCGCCGCCAGCGGCGAGAAGGTGTTGCGCTGGTTCGAGACCGAAGTGACCACTGCGTCAGGCAAGGTCATCGCCGTGGTGCGCAAGCAGATCTACGTGCGGCTCAAGCCACGAGTACGCTGAGCGCGTAGCTCAGCCGCTCTCCCGCTCGAAGCGCATCACCGCTTCGAGTTCGGCCTCGGCTCGCTGCACGGCTGCGCCGGCCAGGCGGTTCGCAAGCCATGGCAGTCGGCCCATCCGGCACAGCACGAGGTAGGCCAGGCCTACCGCGGCCAACGAGACGACCGCGGACAGCACCAGCCAGGTCACCGTCCCCGGACGGAGGTGGTCCCACAGATTCACCCCGACGCGGTCGCCTTCGTATTGCGCAAGCATCAGCAAGGCAGGAATCCAGATCACGCAGCCGATGACCGCAAAAACCGGCGCCTCCACCTTGACCCGCCATGCGCGGAGAACGGCGATACGCCGCTGGATTTCCAGCACCGGCGAGGCATAGTCGATCGCCTGCACCAGCGCGAGCGCCCGCGCCGGGAAGAACACCGACAGGGTGCCGAAGACCTGCATGACGATCCCGCACGCCATCGAGCCGGCATCGCCCAGGTGGGTCGACCAGAAGCTGATGCCCCACAGCATCATCGCGATACCCAAGGGGATCTGCAGGGCAAAGGTCCATGCCAGCGGCTGCAGACGCCGGCGCACGTGCTCCAGCTTGCCATCTCGAAACAGCTGCAGGTTCAGCGAATGCTGTTGCGCCAACCGGCGATCCAGCACCTGCCAGGCCAGCTTCATGTCATCCAGTTCCATCGTCATGTTCCGGTGGTTTGTGCAGCGGTCATCTGGCCGCGCAGTTTCTGCTTGATGCGGCTGATCTTGGTCGCCACGTTGGTTTCGCTGATGCCGAGGATCTCGGCCATCTCGGTGTAGTTGCGGTCTTCCAGGTACAGCAGGATCAGCGCGCGATTGAGCGGATCGAGCTGGCCGATGAAGGCGTACAGCGCGGTCAGCCGTTCGTCCGGTTCGGCGATGCCCTCGCCCCCGCCGACCGTCTCCAGGTGATGCGTTTCCAGCGGCTCGAAACGGTCGGATTCCGACCAGCGCTCACGCCGCGCCTGCGAGATCGCCACGTTCAACGCGATGCGGTACATCCAGGTGGAAAACTTCGCGCGCGCCTCGTCATACCCGCCGAACGAACGCCACAGCTGCGCGCTGATCTCCTGCACCAGGTCGTCGCGGTCGGCGGCGCTGCGGCTGTACAGGCCGGCAACCTTGAACACGATCCGGCGATGTTCGTGCAGCAGCGATTCGAAGCGTTGCTGGTGTGGTCTGGCCGTCATGTATGCTGATCTTCCCCCTAGTTCATCCCATGATTCGCAGGGCCGCGAAAAAAATCACGGCGGTTGCCGCCCGGCAGGCGCACTATGCATCGCATCCGCCCGTTCGCCACGGAGGCTGCGATGACGGCTGTCGATTTCGTGTTGTCCCGAGCACGCCACCTGAGCCCCGGCAGCTTCGCCCTGGTCATGGCCACCGGCATCGTCTCGATCGACCTCGACCAGCACGGCCTGCGCGCACTGGCGCTGGTGCTGTTCGGCGCGAACCTGCTGGCCTGGCTGCTCCTGCTGGCACTCACCACCGTGCGGCTGGTCCGCTTCCGCCGCGAACTGGTCGCCGATTTCGTGCACCCGGGCCGCGGCGCCGGCTTCCTCACCCTGGCCGCCGCCACCTGCGTGCTGGGCAGCCAGTGCCTGATGGTGGTGCACCTTCCAGCGCTGGCGCGTGCGCTGGCCCTGCTCGGCGCGCTGTTCTGGGCGGCGCTGATCTATCTGTTCTTCGCCGCCACCATCACCGCACGGATCAAGCCCGGCTTCACCCGCAGCATCAACGGCGGCTGGCTGGTCGCGGTGGTATCGACCCAGGCGCTGGCCGTGCTGATGACCCTGCTGATCGCGAACGATCCCGACGCCGGCTCCGGCTGGCTGTTCGGCGCGCTGTGCCTGTACCTGCTCGGCGGCGCGCTGTACCTGCTGATCATCACCCTGGTCGTCTACCGCATGGTGTTCTTTCCGCTGCGCGCCCGCGAATTC
>NZ_LMHR01000048.1:0-32913 GCF_001428465.1 Rhodanobacter sp. Root179
CCTCGCCCTCCGCAGGAGGGCGAAAGCTCTTGCTCTTAAGCAATGGATTGCCCCGCCAGCGACTATGCTTATCCATCCCCAAGCAGCGAGGTTCCCATGTCGATCAAGGTCTGTGTCGCCGGTGCCACCGGTTGGGCGGGTTCGGAATTGTCGCGTGGCATTGCCGCGGCGGATGACCTCGACATGGTTGCCGCGGTGGCACGGCGACATGCCGGTGAAACGCTCGGCGCGGTGCTTGTCGAGGCAGGCCTGCAGGCACCGATTTTCGCCAGCGTGGACGCGGCGCTGGCGCAGCCGTGCGACGTGTTCGTCGAGTACACGCGGCCGTCCAGCGCGAAGGCGAACATTCTCGCGGCGCTGGAGCATGGCGCGCACGTGGTGGTCGGCACCTCGGGTCTGACGGACGAGGACTATGCGCAGATCGATGCGCTGGCACGGCAGCGGCAGCGTGGCGTATTGGCCTGCGGCAATTTCGCCTTGACCGCGGTGCTGCTGATCAAGTTTGCCGAGATGGCGGCGAAGCTGATCCCGCAGTGGGAGCTGATCGACTACGCCAGCGCGACCAAGCCCGACGCGCCCAGCGGCACGGTGCGCGAGCTGGCCGGGCGGCTGGGCAAGGTGCGCCAGCCGCTGCTGGCGGTGCCGCTGGAGCAGACCGCAGGTGTTCGCGAGACGCGTGGCGGCACGCTGGCGGGCAGCCAGGTGCATGCGGTGCGGTTGCCGGGTTTCGTGCTGGGGGCGGAGGCGATCTTCGGCATGCCGGACCAGACCTTGACGATCCGCCACAACGCGGGAAGCAGCGCGAAGCCGTATGTCGATGGCGCGCTATTGGCGATACGCAAGGTGCCCGGCCTGGTCGGCCTGCATCGCGGGCTGGATGCAGTGATCGAGTGGTGAGGCGGGTGCGGACTGGCGCCGCACCCGAAGCGGGAGTGCGCTCCTGCGCTCAGTGGCTGCGCTGCTGCCAGAAGCCCAGCAGCCACGAGCCGCCGACGCAGCCGGCCAGGGCCAGGAGCCAGCGGGTGGCCGGCGGCCTGGGCAGCAGCTCGGCGAAGGAGGGCAGCCACGCCTGGCCGTAGATCGCGACCACCGCGACCGCGGCGATGACCAGGGTGGAAGCCAGCACCAGCACCAGCCTGAATTCGAACGAGCTGCCCGCCTGGCTGGCTGACGACGGCGCGGCCACCGACGCTGCGGCACCGACCTGCCGGGCCAGTTGCCGGGCGAAGTCCGCCGGCAGCGATTCGGCCGGCGGCTGGCGCAGGCTGCGCGCGATCAGCCGGTAGCGCCGGCTGCGTGCATCGTCGCCGGCGGGATCGAGCTGCAGCCGTTCGCGCCGCATGGCGCTTTCCTGCGCCTGCCATTCGCGCTCGAGCGCGGCATCGTCGAACGTGGGGATGTGGGCTTCGTCGTGCGGAATCATGCGGCAACTCCTGTCCGTGTTTCGAGCGCGTCGCGCAGGCGCAGGCGCGAGCGGAACAGATGGCTCTTGATCGTGCCCGCGGCCATGCCGGTGATGCGGGCGATCTCGGGTATGGACGTCTCTTCGAGGTAATACAAGGTCAGCAAGGTGCGTTGCAAGGGCGGCAGCGCCTCGATCGCCTCATGCAGGTGGCGGGCGGTTTCCTCGTCGGCGCAGGCGGCCTCCAGGTCGAAACCGTCGCCGATGCTGTCCACCAGCGACTCGCCGTCGTCACCGCCCGGCTCGACCAGGGCGATGCGCTTGTGCTGCAGGTGGCGCAGCGCGATGGTGAAGGCGATCCGGCCGATCCACGATTTCAGCGCGCTCTCGTGGCGGTATTGATGCAGGCACTGGTGCACGCGCAGGAAGGTGTCCTGGCACAGCTCGCGGGCGTCCTCCGGATGCCGCACCATGCGCTGGATGATGTGCCAGCACAGTCCCTGGTACTCGCGCACGAGGCGTTCGAACGCGCCCGGCCGGTTGGCCAGCACGGCGTCGACCAGGGCACGATCGGCTTGGCGGATGTCATCCATGGAGTCATGGATACGCGCATCGCCGGATCGGTTGCAAGCGGGCGGCTGCAACCGATCCGGCGCGGCCCGTATCTGTGGGTTCAACGGGCCCATCTTCGTGGCCTTTGCCCAGGGAGTTTTCCATGAATTTCGAGATCCTGATTCCGATCGTGCTGTTCATCTGCATCGCCTACACCATCAAGGTGGTGGTCGATGCCCGGGTCCGCGGCCGCATGATCGGCGCCGGCGGTTCCGAGGAGCTGGTCAAGTCGATCCTGCTCGACGAGGAGCAGCGCCGCCGCCATTCGTCGCTGCGCTGGGGCATCGTGCTGATTTTCGTCGGGCTCGCCTTCGGCCTGATCCAGTGGTTCGGCTGGCAGGAAGTCACCCCCGGCATGGTCGCCGTGCTCGCTGGCGCCACCGGCCTGGGCAATCTGGTTTCTTTCGCGGTCTCGCGCAAGCTCGCCTGAAGCTGGTTCAATGGCGGGCATGCGCCGCTTCGTCGGCATGCCCGCAGTGAGTCGGCAACGTGAACGAGCAATTGTTGTTCAACCTGGTCGACCTGGCCGGCACGTTCGCCTTCGCGATCAGCGGCGCCACCGCCGCGCGGCGCTGCAACCTCGACCTGTTCGGCATCCTGGCGATCGCCTACATCACCGCCTGCGGCGGCGGCATCGCCCGCGACCTGTGCATCGGCGCGGTGCCGCCGGCGGGCCTGTCGGACTGGCGCTACCTGCTGACCGCGGTGATCGCCGCCCTGCTCACCATCGTGGCGTATCCGTGGGTGGAGCGACTGACCTATCCGGTGCGGCTGTTCGATGCGATGGGGCTGGGCCTGTTCGCGGTGTACGGCGCGCACAAGGCGCTGGTGTTCGGCCACAACGCCGAGGTGGCGATCCTGCTAGGCATGATCACCGCCGTGGGCGGCGGCATGGCGCGCGACGTGCTGCTGGCGCGGGTCTCGATCGTGCTGCAGCAGGAGATCTATGCGCTGGCCGCGCTGGCCGGCGCCGCGCTGGCGGTGCTCGGTGAATATCTGCACTGGCCCGCGGTATGGGCCACCTGGCTGCCGATCCTGTTCTGCTTTGGCCTGCGCTTTGCATCACTGCACTGGCACTGGAACCTGCCGCGCTTCGGGCGCCCGCGGGACGAGTGAGCGCGGCGCGGGCCGCCTGTCGTCGGCGACCCGCTCAGCCGATGTCCGCACGTTACTGCTCGACCAGTTCGACGCGCCGGTTGCGTGCCTTGCCGTCGTCGTCGCGATTGCTGGCCACCGGCGCGTAGGAGGCCAGCCCCTTCGCCGCGAGCCGGCCCGGCGCGATGCCGTAATCCGCGATGAGCGCCTTCGTCACCGCCTCGGCGCGCTGTTGTGACAGGGCGAGGTTGTGCGCCAGTGCGCCGCTGTTGTCGGTGTGGCCCACGATGCAGACCTTCAGCGACGGCTGCGTCTTCAGCAGCTTCGCCATCTCTGCCAGCGTGCCGCCGGATGACTGGTCCAGCACCGCGCTGTCGCTGGCGAAGTGGATGCCGTACAGCGCGATGTGTCCGCTTTGCGCCAGGCCCTGGCTCATCGCCTTCGCGTCGACCGTCACCTGGCCGGTGGCCATGGCTTTGGCCTCGACGATCTGCAGCAGGACGCCCACGGGTTGCTGCTCGTTCTGGCTGACCAGCAGCGAAAGATCGACGTTGCCGCCGGGTCGCTGCAGCCGGGCGGTCAGCGATTGCACGTTGCCGTCGGCGGATTCCAGGGTGGAGACCATCAGGTTGCGGTCGCCGTGCATCTGGTCGAGCAGGGGCTCGATCAGTGTGCTGCTGAAATCGAAGCCGCCGCAACCCTCGTCACCGCTGCAATGAAAGCGCAACTGGAAACCGGCGGCCTTCAGCGCCTGGGCGAAATTGCGGTAGACCTCCAGCGCACTCTTGCCTTCTGGCACCGCGTAGGCAATGCGGGTGAGCTTGCCCTCCGCCGGTTCGCTGCGGGCGAAGCGGCTCGGCTGGTCGGCGTCGTAGCGGCCCAGTGGCAGGGTCGCGCTGCCGTAATCCTTCTGCGCGTAGCCCACGATGACCGAGCCGGCGAAGCGCGACACCACCGGATGGTCGTGGCTGCCGTACACGTCGTGCGGGGGCAGTGCGGCGGCGAGTGTCGATGCCGCCAACAAGGGGAGTACGAGGGCGAGCACGAGGACGAGCGGGCGGGACGGGAGCTTGCGCATGTATGGACGTCTCCAGGGACATTCGAAGAGCGGGCACCTTAGCAAATCATCCCCGGACGCCATCGCGATCACGTGCTGTGTGGCCTTGCCCGTTCAGCTACAGCGTTTGAATCGCGGCGCATTTTCGCCGTTTGTGTGACGCGTTTCGCAAAAAAAGTCCTGCATGCCGCTGCCTTCACAAATCTGCAGCAGGCCTTCGGTAAGTTTCTGCGACAGGAGTGGCCATCTGCGAAAGCATGACGTTGGCGCTCCTGCATGGTGCGTGGTCGAGATGACTGACCAGGGGGCGCATCACCTTCCATCGAAGTCTGTCTGGGCCGGCCGTGACGGCGGTCCCACCATCACTAGAGAAAGGGGTAGCCCATGAAAGCTCGTTTCATTCGCAACACAGGGATCCGTGTCCGCCAGCGTGGCCAGGGCATGACCGAGTACATCATCATCACCGCCCTCATCGCGATCGCCGCCATTGCGGCCGTGACGTATTTCGGCGGCACTGCCCGCGCCCAGATCGGCGGCATGGCCAAGGAGCTCTCCGGCCAGAGCGCAACGCAGGACATCAACCGGGCGAAGAACCAGGGCAACAAGGCCCATTCCGAGGGCACCAAGGACAAGACCCTCAACAGCTACAACAACGCCACCGCCAAGTAAGCACCGCCAAGAACTGACGAACCGGATGCGGCATTGCCGCGTTCGCGGGGGCGTCCGTGCGCGCCGGCAGCGATGCCGGCCTGCACGGGTGTCCGGTTCCCGACATGGGGGTGTGCAATGGCCTGGTCGAGCGACGATGGAACAAGTGGCGACGGTGCGAAGCGGCGGCCGTCGCGTGCCGGTGCGCGTGGCCGCCAGCGCGGCCAGGCGCTGGTGCTGGCGGTCGTGGCGTTCCTGGTGCTGTGCATCGGCGTGATCGTGGTGTTCAACACCGGGCAGGCGGTGTCGAAGAAGGTGGAGCTGGTCAACGCCGCCGACGCCGCGGCCTACAGCGCCGCCGTGCAGCAGGCGCGCGCGTACAACCTGATCGCCTACATGAACCGTGCCGAGGTCGCCAACGAGGTGGCCGTGGCGCAGATGACCAGCTGGTATTCGTGGACGAATTTCACCCTGCGCGGCACCGACAATTTTAAGGATGCGGTGCAGGCGATCGCGATCATCTTCGACGTCAGCATCGTCGGCGCCGAGGTGGGCGCGGCGCTGCAGGAAGTGGTCACCGCGCTGAATGAAGTGAAGACGGTGGTGAAGACCTTGCGCGACGGCATGCAGGTGGCGTTCTCGGCGGGCGTGACCGCCATCGCGGCGATCAACAAGGCGTACTCCGTCGCCTCGCGCGGCATCGCCACGGTGGAATCGCAGGAGGCGCTGAAGCTGGTGCCCGAGGTGGTCAAGCGCAATACCGACGGCAAGGCGAAGATCGGCGCCCGTGGCTATGCGCTGCTGGAACAGGGCGCGCTCGACGCGCGCTCCTATGTCACCCACTACACGATCCCCACCTCCGGCCGGCGCGATGCCGGGGCCGACCGCTTCGCCAACGTGGTGATGGAGGCGCGCGACGGTTTCTCGCGCGAGCGCAAGGGCGGCATCGGGCCGATCCACAAGCGTGGCGGCACCGACTTGGTCGGCTACACCCAGTGGGTGGGCGTGGACACGCTCAACGTCAAGGTCGGCTGGCTGGGCGTGAACGAGCCGCTGGCCTGGGGTGGCGGTGCCGCGGTGAACAGCATGTCGCGCTCGTTCCGCTCGGTGGCCAGCCCGGGCTTCAACAACGGCCGCGGCTGGGATTCGCCGTACGAAATCGACCGCGGCCACTACAAGCGCTACGCCGAAGGCATCGACAACGGCAAGGCGGGCAAGAAGGTGCTTTCCTCGCCGGCCATCGGCGGCAGCAGCAAGGCCTGGCTCAGGAACTACACGCCCGCCAGCAGCCCCGGCCTGCAACCCTACGACGACATCGCCGACAACAAGGCCACCTTGCCCTACGACAACGATCGCAGCGCGAAGCAGAACGGCGTGGAGGCGATGGACGTGGGCCCGGTGTTCACCGTGCTGGTCGAGCAGCCGATGAAGACGGTGCGCACCAGCGACAACGTGCCGGGCATCGGCGGGCCGCCGGATTTCGAGGCGCCCGACCAGACCGTCGCCAACGACATGACCGCCCTGTCCTCGGCCCAGGTGTACTTCAGCCGTCCGCGCGGGTTCGGCCTGTTCGACAACGTGATCAGCCCGTCGAGCCGCGAGATGGGCAGCCTGTTCAGTCCCTACTGGCAGGCGCGGCTGATCGACACGCCATGCAACACCCGTCAGGAGGTCGCCATCGCCTATGGCGCCGTGGCTCCCTGCGTGCCGGGCAAATCCTGACGGCCAGCGGCACACCTTCCCCCTCACACCCAGTGGAAACAGCAAACCATGATCGAAGCAAGAACAACACGGAGCGGCATCGCGCAGGGATCGTGCAGCAGCAACACCCCGGGTCACCGACGCCCTCTGCGGCAACTGTCGGTGGCGTTGTGCGCCGTCCTGCTGGCGACCGTGCCGCTGGTCGGCTGCTCGGCCGGCGACGGTGGCGACAGTGGCGGTGATGCGCAGGACGGTGCGGTCAACCTGGCGCAGAAGACGCCGCCGATCCACCTCAACCAGACCAGCGTGCTGCTGCACGATGGCGTGCCCGCGGCGGAACACACCTATCGCGAGGCGCTCGCCCGCTGCAGCGCCGGGGCGGTGCCGGTGAAGCCGTTGGCCGACGACGTGGTGGCCAAGCTGGGCCACACCTATCTGGAAACCTGGTACGACGGCGAGCGGATGGCGGTCAAGGCGGATCGTTGGGACTTCAGGAGTGCCGGGGCGTCTGCCGCGGGCTGCCTGTTCGAACCGGTGCACGACGCGCGGCTGACCATCGTCGAGCCAGGCTCGACCACGGTCGCGGATCTGGTCAAGGGCACCGCCACCCGCGAGCATTCGGACGGCGTGGTGCGCGAAGCCGTTGCCGGTGACGACGAGGACGGCGCGGCACAGGATGACGTGGCGCAGGACGACGCGAAGCTGCGGGCCCAGGTCATGGGCGAGCTGCAGAAGCAGGGCCAGGGCGACCTGGTCGGCCAGTCCGCGGGCGAGGCGAAGGTGGCCGGCCAGCCGTGCGTGCGCCTGAGCAGCTCCCAGGGTGAAACCTGCGTGTGGAGTGGCGGCAGCAAGTGGGGCTTCGTCACCGATACCGCGGCCGACGCCGACCGCATGGATGCGCCGGTCGACAACATCACCTTGTCGAACAAGCCGGCCGACGGCAATGGCTACCAGCTGACCACCGACAGCATGAGCGTCGGCACGCCGATCGACGACAAGGTGTTCGTGCTGCCCGGCAAGCTTGCCGTGACCCAGGCCCGCTAGCGCCAAGCCATGGAGACGACGATGACGCGCCCTGTTCCAACGCAGCCATTGCGCACGGCCACGATGTCGTCGTCGATCGGCGGCCGGCACCAGCGCGGGCAGAGCCTGGTGGAGATGGCGGTGGCCTGCATCGTGCTGGTGCCGCTGGCGGCGGGCGTGATGCTGCTGGGCCAGTACATCCACATCAAGCAGCAGACCCAGGCCGCCGCCCGCCAGGCGGCCTGGGCCGCCACCGTCGATCCGGCCCTGGCTGATGCCGGCCTGCCGCGCAAGGCCACCGTGCAGACTGCACTGCGCGCGCGCCAGTTCGCCGATGCCAAGGCGCCGATCAAGTCCTCCGCGCGCACGCCGGCGGCGTTCGGCGATCCCATGTTGACCAGCTTCGCCAACCAGGCGCTGCTGAAGACTTCCGACGTGTCGTTGAGCGTCTACCAGCAGGAAACCGCGCCGACCTTCCTCGATGGCGCACTGGGCACCGTGGCCAAGGCGACCAGGACGCTGGGCAACCTGCCGCCCAATCCGAAGGGTTTCGTCACCGCCGAAGTGCATGCGCGACCGCAGAAGCTGAAGGGCGCCGACGGCCGGGCGCTGGCCTTCCTCGATCCGCTCGATACCGCGCAACTGGATTTTTCCGCGCGGACCGTGCTGCTGGCCGATACCTGGGCGGCCACGGGCGGCGGCGAACGCAAGAACGGCGAAGCCGCGTCGGGCGCCATGTACAACCGCACGGTGCGCGAGGTGATCCGGCCGCTGGTGCCGACCAGTGCGCTGGGCGACAAGTTCGATGACGTGCTCAGCGACGTGATCAACGTGCTGGGCAAGATCCCCATCGTCAACGACCTGTTCACCCCCGGTTTCGACAAGTTCCAGCTGGGCCGGATGGCGCCCGACGCCGTGCCCGCCGACAAGCTGACGAGGTACCGCGATGTGCATTAGGCGCGGCCTGCTGCTGGCCGTCGCCCTGTTGCCGGGCACCGCCGCCGCGGCGTGGCCGCAGCCCGACCTGCCGGCCGGCACGGATGCGGCCGACGTTTCCCGGCACATCGTCTTCAACGGGCTGGACATGCATGCCCGGGTGTTCACCTCGTCGCAGAGCCAGGCCGAGGTGGTGGCCTTCTATCGCAAGCTGTGGAACGGCCGGGTGGTGGTGAACCCGATGGGCGCGGCGCAGGTGGTCGGCCACATGGAGGGCGACTACTACATCACCGTGCAGGTCAGTGCATCGGGCAGCGGCAGCAAGGGCAACATCGGCATCGTCGACGTGGCCACCGCGCCGAAACACTTCGAGCGCGGCAAGGGCCTGCCGCGGCCGATGGGCTCGACCGTGTTCAACGACATCGCCTATCCGGACGACCCCACGCCCGCCCGCACCGTGGCGATGCGCAACCGCCTTTCGCCACGGCAGAACGAGGCGTTCTTCCGCGAACGGCTGGGCGCCGATGGCTGGAAACCGGCCGACGCCAACCGCTGCGCCGACGACGGCTGCGTCCTGCGCTACGAGCGCGGCGACAGCCGGATGACCCTGGTGATGAGCCCGCTCGACGGCCAGTCGCAAGTGACGATCAACCTGGTGAATCCGTGAACGGGAGGATGAGGGACATGTTCATTCGACGGAACGCGCGCCACCCCGCCATGCCGCTGCGGCGTGGCCGCCAGCGCGGCAGTGCGCTGATCGAATACACCGTGGTGGTGCTGTTGCTGGTGACGGTGCTGCTGGCCAATCCCAACGTCATCCGCCAGCTCGCCGACGCGCTGCGCGATGCCTACACCAGCTTTGTCTACGCACTCTCCATCTCCTGGATATGAATCGAATGGAACGACGCATGCCGGCGGTCAACCGCAACTTCCTCTACCTGGGCGGCGCCATCCTGCTCGGCATCGTGGCCAGCCTGATGGCGGTGCACTACATCAACAAGCAGGTCGCCGCGCGCACGCAGACCAGGCCCACCGAGACGCGCCAGGTGGTGGTGCCGGTGCATGACCTGGAAAAGGGCGCCAGCATCAGCCAGGACGACATCGCTGTGCGCGAGGTACCGGCCGAGTTCGTGCCCGCCGATGCACTGACGCCCGACAACTACGAGGACTACCTGGGCCAGGTGCTGCGGGTGCCGCTGGCGCAGGGCGCGCCGATCGGCGGCAGCGCGGTGGACCGGGTCACCGACCATTTCTCCAACGTGATCGAACCGGGCAAGGTGGCGTATTCGATCCAGGTGGACGAGTCCAACTCGGTCTCCGGGCTGATCGTGCCGGGCGACCATCTCGACATCCTGCTGCTGCTCGACGGCGAGGGCAGCGAGCAGATCCGCCCGCTGCTCGGCGACGTGCCAGTGCTGGCCACCGGCAAGCGGGCGAAGGGCCTGCGCAGCAGCAATCCGGACGGTGGCGACGACGACACCTACTCGAACATCACGCTCGGGCTCGCGCCGAACGACGCGCAGCGCCTGGGCATGGCGATGAAGGTCGGCGAGTTGCGCGTGATGCTGCGTCCGGCCGGCAACCAGCAGCCGTTCGACCTGAAGACGCTGAGCAAGGCGGAGCTGCTGCGGCTGGGCCGGCCGGTGCATGGCAACGGCATTCAATTCATCATCGGCGGGAACAGTTGAACATGGAAGCAGGCAAACATTCCGGCCGGGCGACGGCGACCTTTCTGGCATGGCTGACGCTGTGCGCCGCGGCGCTCGTGCTGCCGTTGCGCGATGCGCACGCGACCTCCCCGGTGATCGGCGATTCGCTCAGCATGTACGCGGGACAGGCGCTGGTGCAGAGCGCGCCCGGGCCGCTCAAGCGGGTCGCGGTGGGCGACGGCAAGCTGCTGCAGGTCAAGGCGATCGGCAGCCGCGAGCTGGTGCTGATCGCGAACCAGCCCGGCGACACCTCGGTGCAGTTGTGGATGGCCGACGGCAGCCAGCGCAGCGTCAGCGTGCACGTGGTGGTGGGCAACAGCGCGGAAGCGGCCGGGATGGTCGAGCGCCTGCTGGGCGAGGACAGCGCGATCTCGGTCGCCACCGTGGGCGGCAACGTGGTGCTGACCGGCAGCGACCTGTCGCAGGCGGACATGGCGCACATCGCGGCGATCAGGAAGATCTACCCGCAGGTGCTCGACTTCACCAGCGCGAACGCGGTGGAGATGAAGCCCACCGTGATGATGCGCGTGCGCATCATGGAGTTCGACAAGAAGGCGATCAACCAGCTCGGCATCAAGTGGGACAGCATGATCGCCGGCCCCGGCGGCGGCCTGGTGCACGACTGGGTCACCAATCCTTACTACCGGATGACCCCGCAGGGCTTCGCCGGCATCGGCGCCGACGGCGGCCCGGCCAACCTGCCGCTGCGGGTGCCCGGCACGCCGTCGTACTTCGGCATCGCCACCTCGATCGCCTCGCAGATCAACCTGATGATGCAGGACGGCAACGCGTGGGAACTCGCCGCGCCGCAGCTGTCCGCCCGCAGCGGCGGCGTTGCCGATTTCCTGGTCGGCGGCGAGGTGCCGATCCCGATCAGCCAGGGCCTGGGCGAAACCACGGTCGAATACAAGCAGTACGGCATCAAGCTGCACATCGCGCCGGTGGTCAACAGCAAGGGCGACATCTCCACCGACATCGAGACCGAGATCAGCAAGATCGATCCCAGCGTCAACGTGCAGGGCTATCCCGGCTTCATCACCCGCCGTGCCAGCGCGCAGCTCAACGTGCACGAGGGCGACACCATCGTGATCTCGGGCCTGGTCGACGCCAGCGCCTCGAAGACCTTCGACAAGGTGCCCGGGCTGGGCGACATCCCGGTGCTGGGCGCGCTGTTCCGCTCGCGCGACTTCCAGCGCAATCGCACCGACCTGGTGATCTTCGTGACGCCGATCGTGATCACCCCCGACTCGCCGGAGAACCGCGAACTGATCGAGAAGAGCGACCGCCTGCGCGACGACTTCCGCAAGGTCGCCGGCAAGGACATCGTGGATTGAAGGTGAAGCCATGTTCGAAGTGCTGATCGAAACCGCCAACCGCGACCCGCGCCAGGTGCGCTGCCTGCACAACGCCTGCGGCATCGGCCGCGGCGAGGACAACCTGGTGATCCTGCAGGGCTGGAACATCGGCCGCGAGCACGCCATGTTGAGCGTGCGCAAGGGCGGCGTCTTCATCGAGGTGCTCGGTGGCCGCGCCCCGGTGGTGATCAACGGGGCCAGGGTGCAGGGCGAGCACGGCCCGCTGCGCCGCGAGGACATCGTCATCATCGGTTCGTACCGGCTGCGCGTGCTGGTCGACCAGGACGAGGCCGCGCCGGTGAGGGTGCCGCAGCGTGCCGCCAACGCGCCGGTCCATCTCGACCCGGTGGCCTCGCCGCCGGCCGTCGAGCCGCCGGCCGAGCCGGTGACCGGCCTTCCCGCGACGCTGCAGCCATCGGCCGACATGCTGGCCTGGCGCACCCGCGTGCACCAGTCGCTGGTGCGGCAGATGGACCTGCGCCGGGTCGACGTGCGGGGCATGACGGACGACGACCTGCGCCAGAAGACCTCGTCGCTGATCGAGGAAATCATCGAGCGCGAGTTTGCCGACGAACTGCCGCGCACGATCAACCGTCGCCGGCTCGCCAAGCAGGTGCTGGACGAGGCGATCGGACTGGGACCGCTGGAGGACCTGCTGGCGGACGAGACGGTCACCGAGGTGATGGTCAACTGCTCGGACGACATCTACATCGAACGTGCGGGCCGGATCGAGAAGTCCGAGGTGATCTTCACCAGCGACAAGGCGGTGCTGGCGGCGATCGAGCGCATCGTGGCGCCGCTTGGCCGGCGCATCGACGAGAGCTCGCCGATGGTCGATGCGCGCCTGGCCGACGGCTCGCGCGTCAACGCGGTGATCCCGCCGGTGGCGCTGCGCGGGCCCAGCCTGAGCATCCGCAAGTTCAGCAAGCGCAAGCTCAGTGGCGACGATCTGCTGCAGTACGGCTCGGTCAACCGGCAGATGCTGGAGTTCATGCAGGTGGCGGTGCGCGAGCGCAGGAACATCGTGGTGACCGGCGGCACCGGTTCGGGCAAGACCACGCTGCTGAACATTCTTTCCAACTTCATCCCCGACCACGAGCGCATCGTCACCATCGAGGACGCGGCCGAGCTGCGGCTGAGCCAGCCCAACCTGGTGGCGATGGAGGCGCGTCCGGCCAACCTCGAGGGCAAGGGGCTGATCACCATCCGCGACCTGGTGCGCAACTCGCTGCGCATGCGCCCGGACCGCATCGTGGTGGGCGAGTGCCGCGGCGGCGAGGCACTGGACATGCTGCAGGCGATGAACACCGGCCACGAGGGTTCGCTGACCACCGCGCATGCCAACTCGCCCCGCGATGCGCTGTCGCGCCTGGAGGTGATGGTGATGATGTCGGGCATGGACCTGCCGATGACCGTGGTGCGCGAGCAGATCGCCTCGGCGATCGACCTGATCATCCACCAGCGCCGCTTCCCCTGCGGCTCGCGCAAGATCACCCACATCTCGGAGATCACCGGCATCGAGAGCGGCACCATCCAGGCGCAGGACCTGTTCACCTTCCGCGCCCGCGACCAGGGCGGCCCCGGCGGCAAGGTCCGCGGCGAGTACGCGGCCACCGGCGCGGTGCCGGAGTTCTACGAGGAGCTGGCCGATCGCGGGGTGCCGGTCGACCTGTCGATCTTCAAGATCAACGAGGACGATCGCGCATGAGCCTGCTTCCCGTCGCGATCGTGGTGTTTCTCGCCGTCGCCGCGATCGGCTACCTGGCGGCGCGCAGTTCGACGGTGTTCTGGGGGCGCTACCAGGAAGCCTTCACCGAGCAGGCGCGTTTCAATCTCGCCGACATGTTCATGTTCATGGACGAGCGGAACCTGTTCCGCCTCAACGCCGTGGCGATGGTGCTGGTGCCCCTGCTGGTGTGGTTCCTCAGTGGCAACCCGCTGCTGGCCATCGTGACCCTGGTGCTGATCCTGGTGCTGCCGAAGAAGATCTACCGGTGGCTGCGCCAGCGACGCATCAACCAGATCCAGCAACAGCTGCCGGACGGGCTGATGATGGTGGCCGGCAGCATGCGCGCGGGGCTGGGTTTCACCCCGGCGCTGGAAAGCCTGGCGCGCGACGTCGAGCCGCCGCTGGCGCAGGAGTTCGCGCTGTTGCTGCGCGAGCAGCGCATGGGCGTGAAGCTGGAAGAGGCGCTGGAACATTTCAACGACCGCGTGCCGATCCAGGACGTGACCCTGTTCGTCTCCGCCGTGGGCATTTCCCGCGAGGTGGGCGGCAACCTGGCCGAGAGCATGGCCTCGCTGGCCGACACCTTGCGGCGGCGGCTGATCATGGAAGGCAAGGTAAATTCGCTGACCGCCCAGGGCCGCCTGCAAGGCATCGTGATGGCGATGATGCCGGTCGGCCTGATCGGCTTCCTCAGCTTCGCCTATCCCGACACGATGCACGAGATGTATCACTCCTACGTGGGCTGGGCGGTGATCGCGGTGGCCGCGGTGATGGAGTACCTGGGCTATCGCATGTGCCGCAAGATCACGAGCATCGACATATGAGCCCGGTCGTCATCCTGCTTGCGGTGGCCATCGGCGGTGGCGTCGGCTTCGCCTTCTGGGGCATCTACGGGCTGCTGCGCGAAGTGCCCGTGGCCGACCGCAATTTCCAGGACCCGCTGCCGTTCGGACTGCGCCTGATCTGGCCGCTGGTCAACGCCGCCACCCACGTGCTGGCGCCGAAGCTGGGCGCGGACAAGCTGGAACAGGCGCACCGGCAACTGCAGACCGCGGGCCAGGATTTCGTGTTGAGCCCGGAACAGCTGTACGGATTGCGCGTGGTGGGCGCCGGCCTCGTGGCGGCGTTCTTCTGGCTGCTGCTGGGCATGCTCGACCGGCACGGCTACCTGCTCTACGGCACGGCGATGCTGTTCGGCGCCGCCGCCGGCTGGTTCTACCCCAGCCTGTGGCTGGGCGAGCGGCGCAGCAAGCGCCGCCGCCTGGTGATCAAGGACCTGCCGGTGTACCTGGATTTCATCACCATGGCGGTGGAGGCGGGACTGAACATCACCGGCGGCATCGAGCAGGCCACCCAGAAGGGCCCGGCCGGTCCGCTGCGGCAGGAGTTCACCCGCCTGCTGCGCGACATCCGTTCCGGTCTGCCCCGCGCCGAGGCGCTGAAGCGGATGTCCGAACGGATGGAGATGTCGCAGATCTCCAGCTTCACCGGCACCCTGATCCAGGCCGACCGGGTCGGCGCCAGCCTGGGCGCCACGTTGCGGGCGCAGGCCGGGCAGCGCCGCGAGGAGCGTTTCCTGCGCGCCGAGAAACTCGCGCTGGAGGCGCCGGTGAAGATGATGCTGCCGCTGGTGCTGTTCTTCTTCCCGCTGATCTTCCTGGTGCTGGGCTACTTCATCTACCTGCGCATGCGCCAGGAGGGCATCTTTTGAAATCGGGCGTGATTCTTCGCGATGGCCAGCCGATCGTGCCGCAGGCGTGGCGCGCCGATCGTCCATGGAGCCGCCTGCGCGGCCTGCTGGGGCGCCCGCCCTTGCACGGCGGCGCGGCGCAGGCGCTGTGGCTCACGCCTTGCGGCGGCGTGCACACGTTCGGCATGGGCTATCCGCTGGACATCGTTTTCCTGGACCGGGACGGGCGCGTGCTGGAGTGCTGCGAAAGCCTGCCGCCGTGGCGCACCTGCCTGCGCTCCGACGCCTGGCAGACGGTGGAGCTGGCGCCGGGCGGCATCGCCGCGCTTTCGCCCGCACGCGGCGAGGAGTGGACATGGCAGGCGCACTGAAAATCCGCATCGCATGCGTGGTCATGTTGCTGGCGCTGGCTGGCTGCGCGGCGTCGCCCACGCAGCGCCTGGTGAAGACCGTCGCCCAGCAGCAGCGGGCCGAACAGGCGTACCGCGGCGGCCATCCCGAACAGGCGCTGGCCGACTACCAGGCGCTGGTGCAGCAGCTGCCGCAGAACGCGGACTTCTGGTTCCGTCTCGGCAACGTCTACGTGCGGTTGCAGCGTCCCGACGATGCGGTCGACGCCTACCAGCACGTGCTGCGCATCGAGCCCGGCCACGCCAAGGCGTGGCACAACCTGGGCATCGTGCGGCTGCGCCAGGCCGAGGCCGCGTTTGCGCAGGGTGCCCAGCATGCGGCCGGCATCGACGCCGGCCTGCAGCGGGACAGCGCGGCGATGGCGCATGGCATTGCCGCGCTCGGTGGCGCCGCGCCGGACACGCCGGCGTCCTCCACCTCGGCGCCCCCGCCACCTGCTGCCGGACGGCGGCCATGAACCTGGGTGGGCGGCAACGCGGCCAGGCCGTGGTCGAGACCTGCGTGGTGATCCTGGTGTTCGGCGTGTTCCTGCTGGGCATCCTGCAGGCGATCCTGTTCTACCGGGTCAAGACCACGGTCGACTACGCCGCGCTGGAAGCCGCCCGCAACGGCGCCACCCACAACGCGAAGATGAGCGCGATGCGGGTCGGCCTGGCGCGCGGCCTGATGCCGCTGTACGCGCACAAGGTCGGCAACGGCGAGGCAACCAGGGCGTATGCCGAGGCCTTCGTGGCGGCCAGCAACCCGCTGGTCAGCGAGATCAGGGTGATCAGCCCGACGAAGGCCGCCTTCGCCGACTGGAAGGAGCGGCAGTTCGACGGCGTCGAGGCGATTCCCAACGACAGCCTGGCGTTCCGTCCCTCGTCCGCTGGCGGCCGCAGCGGGCTCACCGTGCAGGACGCGAACGTGTTGAAGATCCGCGTGGTGTACGGCTACAAGATGATCGTTCCGGTGATCGACAAGCTGGTGATCGCGATCTTCCGCGAGTCGTTCTACAAGGGACTGAGCGCCCGGGAAATCGCCATGCTGGAAAGCGGTCGCCTGCCGATCGTGAGCCAGGCGATGGTGCGCATGCAGACGCCGATCCGCGACGCGGGCGTGCTGCCGTGAAACGATGCCTGATCGTCATGGCGTGGGCCGTGCTCGCGCTGCCGGCGTCCGCCCCGCACGCGGCCGAGCTGCCCGACGTGAAGATCGACGCGGTGCTGCAAGGCAGCGGCATCCGCACGCTGGCCGGGCACGATGGGGTCGCCGCCGAAACGATCTGGATCAAGGGCGACAAGACACGGGTGGACTTCGACGCGGGCGCAGGCCGTCGCGGCCGCATCCTGCGCGGTGGCGATCATGCGTGGCTGCTGATGTCCACGTCGCGGCGGGCGTTGCCGGCAGACCACGTGCGGATCGGCGCGATCACCCGGCTCGACGTGGCCAGGCCGTGCTGGGATCTCGGTTTTGCCTGCGCGCCGGTGGAAAGTCGCCGCATCGCCGGTCGCCCGGCGCACGGCTGGCGCTACCGCCACGCCGGCCATGCCGGCCCCGGCGGCAGCGACAGCGGCGTGTTCTGGATCGATGCCGAATACGGCCTGCTGCTGGCCTTCGAGGCGAAGGACAGCGCCGGCCATACCCACCGCATGGAAGCCACCGCGGTCGGCTTCGCGGAAATTCCCGACGAAACCTTCGCCATGCCGGAAAGCCTGCACATGGACGTAAAGAAGGCCGATTCGCGGGCGGACCGCCTGCGCCGCTACGCGCAGTGAGCGGTCAGGCAAACAGGTCGGACTGGGCCTGGTAGCTGTCGCGGTCGACGAAGCCGGACAGGCCCACGCCGACCAGCCGGTAGCGGCTGTCGGCCGGGCGTTCGACCCGCTCGCGCAGGGCGCAGGCGATGTCGCCCAGTTCGTCGGCGGACAGCGGTCGGGTGGATGGCGTGAGGCTGCGGGTCAGGGTGCGGAAGTCGGAGGTCTTCAGTTTCAGCACCACGGTGCGCGCCACCCGCTCGCGTTCGCGCTGGTAGCCGGCCCAGGCCTTGGCGGCGAGCTGGCGGATGTGCGGTTCGAGATCGTCCAGGGTGAGGTCGTGCTCGAAGGTGTCTTCGGCGGAGATCTGCAAGGTGGGACGATCCGGCTGCACCGGGTGCTCGTCGATGCCCAGCGACAACTCGTGCAGGCGCCGGCCCCAGCGACCGAAACGCTGTTCCAGCTCGGCCAGCGCCAGCGTGCGCAGGTCGGCCACGGTGACGATCTGCAGCGCCGCCAGCTTCGCCTCCATCACCTTGCCCACGCCGGGCAGGCGGCCCACTTTCAGCGGGGCGAGGAAGGCCTCGACCTGGTGCGGGCGCACCACGAACAGGCCGTCGGGCTTGCGGAAATCCGAGGCGATCTTGGCCAGGAACTTGTTCGGCGCCACGCCGGCCGAGGCGGTCAATTGCGTCTCCTCGCGGATCGCCGCCCGGATCGCTTCCGCCGTGGCGGTGGCCGAGGGCAGGCCGGTTTTCGTTGCGGTGACGTCGAGATAGGCCTCGTCCAGCGACAGCGGTTCGATCAGGTCGGTGTGCCGCGCGAAGATCTCGCGGATCTGCCGCGACACCGCCTTGTAGCGCACGAAGTCCGGCGGCACGAAGACCAGCTGCGGGCACAGGCGTTCGGCGCTGACTGCCGGCATCGCCGAGCGCACGCCGAACACGCGTGCCTCGTAGCTGGCCGCGCAGACCACCGAGCGGGCGCCACGCCAGGCCACCGCCACCGGCTTGCCGCGCAGCGAGGGATCGTCGCGCTGCTCGACCGACGCGTAGAACGCGTCCATGTCGACGTGCAGGATCTTGCGTGGCGAAGACATCGGGGGGGCGGGCGTCACGGCATGCGGGGTGGGCCATTGTACGCAGCGCCGTCGTTTCAGTGCCGCTGCGCAGCCGCCGGCGGCAAGTTCAGGCGTTGCGCCAGGTGCTGCGCCAGCCGTTCGGCCGCGTGTGCCTGCCCGGCCAGGAACAGGAACGGCTCGATCAGTTCCAGCTCCATGATCAGGAACCGTCCGGCGCTGACCACTCCGTCGACGCGGGCGTAGGCCAGCTCGCCGTGGCCTCGCGTGTCGACGGCGGCCAGCGCCGCGGCGGCCGCGGCAAGGGTGGCCGCGTCGGGCCGGACCGCTTCGACGCTGCCGCCGTATTCGCTCTGCACCCGATAGTCGCCGGCGGCCGGACGCTTGATCACCGCGTGGCTGAACTCGCCGCCGAAATACAGCAGCGACCACTCGCCCGCGCTGACGATCTCCGGCACGAACGGCTGCACCAGGAAGTCGATGCCGCAGGGCAGCCGCGCCACGTCGTCGGCGAACGCCGCATCGCCGACCCGGCCGCGCAGCGTGTGCCAGGCGCCGCCGCTGATGCTCGGCTTGATCACCACCTGTTGCCCCGGCATCGATGCCAGCACCTGCGGAAGTTCGCCGGCAGCAGCGAGCCGGGTCGGGATGGTCGCCACGGCGTGCGCCGCCAGTTCGAGCAGGTAGCGCTTGTCGCTGTTCCAGCGCAGCACGCGACTGTCGTTGAAGGTGGCGACGCCGAGCCGGTCGAGCCGGTCCAGCCAGGCGATGAAGTCGGCGTGGTGCTTGTAGTAATCCCAGATGGTGCGGATCAGCACCGCGTCGAACGACGCCCAGTCGACCGCCGGATCGTTCCACACGCAGGACACCGGCGTGATGCCGCGCTGTTCCAGCAGGCGCGCGAGCCCGGCGTCATCGGGCTGGATCGAGGGAAGTTCGGCCGAGGTGGCGAAGGCGAGTCGAGTGGCGGTGACGGACAAGAGGGGACCTCGTGGGAGAGTGCAGGACGGTTCTTCGTGGCCATCGGGTGGGCGCGCCGACGAGTCTCTACGCGCCGGGCCAGCTTTCAGTGCTCATGTTCCCATCTCACCTCGATGGCGTCGCCATCCATCGCGCCCGTCCAGTAAGCGCCCAGTCGTACCCAGCCCGAGCGGATGCGCTTGAGCGAGTCGTCGTAGACCGCCACGTGGTAGACCACCTGGGATCTGGACGTGGTGAAGAACATGCCCAGGGGCATCAACAGGCGGCGCTTCGCGTGCAGGATCCGGTAGCTGTTTGCGTCGGCCCAGGACTGCAGCAGTGCACGCGCCTTGAGGTAGCGGCGGTAGCCGTAGTAGCTGGCCAGGACAAGCGCGACCAGGCAGAGCGGCAGCAGGCCAAGGTTGTTCATCGTTTGCGGTCTTCCGGAAGGCAGGCGATGGATGGAACCCGCTCGCGTGTGCGTGAACCGTAGCAGACAGCCGATGGGACTGGCTGAAACCGCCCGGACAATGGCAAGGTAGGCAGATGCTGACCGAACCCGCCAATGCCTATGCCCGTCGCCTGAACACCTGGGACGCCGCGATGATCGTCATCGGCGGCGTGATCGGGGCAGGCATCTTCCTCACCCCGGCCACCGTGGCACGCAGCACCTCCTCCGGGGCGGAGGTACTGGTGTTGTGGGTGATCGGCGGCCTGCTGACGCTGGCCGGCGTGCTGTGCTACGCCGAGCTGGGCGCGCGGCGCCCGCAGGCGGGCGGCATCTATGTCTACCTGCGCGAGGCGTTCGGTCTGCTGCCTGGTTTCCTGTTCGGCTGGACCATGGCGCTGATCAACTACCCCGGCAGCGTGGCCGCGGTGGCGACCATGTTTGCCGACTACCTGTGCACGGCGCTGGGCCTGCCCTCGCAGGTCTACGTGAAGCCGGTGGCGGTGGGCGCGATCGTGTTCATCGTCGGCATCAACCTGTTCGGCATCCGCGCCGGCGCGTGGATGCAGAACATCTTCACCGTGCTGAAGCTGGTCGCCGTCACGCTGCTGGTGGTCGCCGGCCTGGTGCTGGCGCATGGCCAGTCGGGGCCGGTGCTGGCGACGGACACGCTCCATCCGGTGTCGTCCTGGGCGTTTGCCGGCGCGCTGCTGCCGGTGCTGTTCACCTATGGCGGCTTCCACTATCTCAATGATCTCGCCGGCGAAGTGCGCAATCCGCAGCGCACCCTGCCGCGGGCACTGGGCATGGGCATGGTCGGCGTGGTGGTCTGCTACGTGCTGGTCAATTACGCCTACCTGGCCGGACTGGGCCATGCCGGGCTTGCCGCCAGCACGGCGCCGGCGGCCGACCTGATGCGCGGCCTGTTCGGCGACGCTGGCGCCACCGTGATCGCCGTGGGCATCGCCTGTTCCACCTTCGGCTATTGCAGCATCGCGATCGCCGGTGGCGCGCGGGTGCTGCAGACGATGGGCGCCGACGGCGTGTTCTTCCGTGCCGCCGGACGCGTCGATGCGCGCACCCGCGCGCCGCAGATCGCGCTGGCCCTGCTGGGCGGCTGGGCGGCCGTGCTCACCTATTCGGGCAGCTTCAACCAGTTGCTCAACTACACCACGGTGGGCGAGTGGCTCGGCCACGTGTTCGGCATCGGCACCCTGTTCTGGTATCGCAAGCACTTCATCGACCAGCCGGCGCCGTATCGGGTGCCGTTCTATCCGCTGCTGCCGCTGATCTTCGTGATCACCGTGTTCGGCGTGATCGTGGCCAGCGCGATCCATGCCCCGGGCGACGCCGGCATGAGCCTGCTGATCATCGCGCTGGGCGTGCCGGTGTATTACGGCTGGCAGCACTGGGTCCGCCGGCATCCCGTCGGGTAGCACGGGCACGCGCGATGACATGGCGCGGCTGGCTCGCCTTGTGTTGTTTTTGCGGCCTGCAGCCCTGCCACGCCGCTGCATCGGAGCTGCCCGATCTGGCCGGTGCCGGTGCACGGGTCAGTCTCGACCAGGTGCGCCGTGTCGGCGCGGTGGAACACGCGGCTGACGGCGTGGCGCAGCAGCGCTACGCGTTCCAGCCGGCGGCGCATCCGTCGATCGTGATGACGCCGGCGGGCGATGCGTGGGACTGGTCGGGCGAGGGCGAGCTGCATGTGCGGGTGCAGAACGCGATGCCGTGGGCGGTGACGCTGGACATCGAGATCGATGGTGCCGGGTCGCAGCGTCTGCAGGCGCGCGTGGGCGTGCCGGCCGGGCCGGCGCAGACGCTGGTGGTTCCGCTGCGCGCCACCTCGCCACGCGAACAGGGCATGCAGGTGGGGCCGCCGATGCCGTTCGGGCTGCGCGGCCGGTCGATCCTGCTGGCGACCACCGTGCAAGGCACGCTGGAGCGACACCACGTGCGCGCGATTCGCCTGGGCATCCCGGGGCCGCAAGCGGTGCAGACCCTGCTGTTCGGCAAGCTGTCGACCACGGCGGGCGAGGCCATGCTGCACGAAGCCTATGCCGGTATCGTCGATCGCTACGGACAATCCACGCGCGGCCGCTGGCCGGAGAAGATCGATTCCGATGCCGCGCTGCGCGCGGCGGTCATGGCCGCTCCGGAGGCCGCGAAGCCCGCCGGCGTCGACGCTCATGGCGGACGTCTGGACGGCCAAAAGCTGCGCAAGACCGGCTGGTTCCACGCGCAAAGGCAGGCGGGGCGCTGGCAGCTGGTGACGCCCGAAGGCCACCCGTTCTTTTCGCTGGGCGTCAATGCGGTCAACGTCGGGGACCAGCGCACTCGTGTCGAGGGGCGCGAGTTCATGTTCACCGGGCTGCCGCCGGATCGTGGCGCATGGGCCGCGTTTCATGGGCGCGGCGACAGCCGGCGTCCGGGGCGGGCCGCCAGCAGCGGCATCGGCCATGACCACGGACGCTGGTTCGACTTCCACGCGGCCAACCTGTATCGCATCGATGGTGCGGACTGGTTGTCCGCATGGCGCACGCGCACGCTGGATCGGTTGCAGGCATGGGGCTTCAATACCATCGGCAACTGGAGCGATCCCGCGTTGGGCCAGGCCCACCGGCTGCCGTATACGCGCTCGATCAACATCGCCGGCGACTACGCGAATGTTTCCAGCGGCTACGATTACTGGGGCCGCATGCCCGACCCGTTCGATCCCCGCTTCGTCGCCGCCACCGAGGTGGCGGTGGCGAAGGCCAGCGCCGACGTGCGCGACGATCCCTGGCTGCTCGGCTACTTCGCCGACAACGAGCTGGCCTGGGCCGGCATCGGACCGCAAGGTCGCTGGGGACTGGCGCTGGGCACCCTGGCGGGCGAGGCGGCAAGCCCGGCCAAGCAGGGCTTCATCGCGATGTTGCGCAAGCAGTACGCGACGCCGCGGGCGCTGGCCGCCGCGTGGGGCATTCCACTGGACTCGTGGAAAGCGCTGGACGCCACCGGCTACGTCGCGCCCGCACCGGACGAGGCGCATCCGGCGATTGCCCGCGACTACAGCGCGTGGTTGAGTCATTACGCCGACGCCTACTTTCGCATCGTGGCCGCAGCGATCCGCCGCCACGATCCGCACCATCTGTTCCTCGGCGGCCGGTTCGCGGTGTACACGCCCGAAGCCGTCGCGGCCTGCGCGCAGTATTGCGACGTGGTCAGCTTCAACGCCTACGCCGACCTGCCGCAGCACCACATCGACATGGCCCGGATGCAGGCGCTGGACAAGCCGGTGCTGATCAGCGAATTCCACTTCGGCTCGAACGATCGTGGCCCGTTTGGCGCAGGCGTGGTGCCGGTAGGGAACGAGGCGCAGCGCGGCGAAGCCTATGCGAAGTACCTCGCGGCCGCCGCGGCGAATCCGCAGGTCGTCGGCGTGCACTGGTTCGAATACACCGACCAGCCGGTGACCGGCCGCCTGCTCGATGGCGAGAACAGCCACATCGGGTTGGTGGGCATCACCGACATTCCGTTTGGCGGCTTTGTGCGGGCCGTGCGCCAGGCCAATGAACAGGCGCAGCCATCAGGCGGGCGTTGACGATGGACGAAAAAAAACCCGCAGAGGGGGATCTGCGGGTTTTCGGGGGGTTCCGTCTTGATCGCGTGGAGGAGGAGGGGAGCCTCGCCACGCAGCGGGAAGGATGTCTCACGACATGGGGCTTAATGTACTACACGGTTTGTTAATGCGGCGTAACTGAGCTGCCGCAACGGCTCGCATGTCACTTTGCCGAACGGGCGATGCATCGCCAGACTATATTTTCACCACAAAAGGTGAAAACATGGCGGCCATGAGCCTGCACCTGACCAGCCGCCAGTCCAACATCCTCGAATTCATCCGGGCCCGCGTGGCGCGGGATGGCCAAGCGCCCACGCTGGAGGAGATCGGCCAGGCGATGGGCCTGCCCCATGTCAGCGCGGTGCTCAAGCACGTGCGTTCGCTGGAGGCCAAGGGCCGGCTGGCGATCGAGCCGAACCGTTCGCGCGGCATCCGCCTGGTGGAGGCGCCCGACGCGCTGGATGCGGACACCCTGGAGCTGCCGCTGGTCGGCCGCATCGCCGCGGGCGAGCCATTGTTCTCCGAGTCGCGGATCGAGCGCAGCCTGCGGGTGTCGCGCTGGCTGTTCCGGCTTACGCCGGATTACCTGGTGCGGGTGGTCGGCGACTCGATGCGCGATGAGGGCATCCTCGACCAGGACCTGGTCGGCGTGCACGCCACGCCGGTGGCGCGGCACGGCCAGGTGGTGGCGGCGCGCGTCGGCGGCGACCGCTTCACGATCAAGCGGCTGTACTGGCAAGGCGAGGTGATCCGGCTGCTGCCGAACAGTCCCGGTTACCAGCCGATCGATCCCGACCCCAGCGAGGACTTCGCCATCGAAGGCCTGTTCGCCGGCCTGCTGAGGGGCGGCTGATGGCGGCCGTGATGCCCCTGTCGAACCTGCTCGATGCGCGCCGGGTCTGGCGCGGCCGGGCCGAGCCGCCGCCTGCCGGCGAGCAGCCCACCGGCTGGGCCGCGCTGGATGCGGTGCTGCCCAGCGGCGGCTGGCCGGCGGCGGCGCTGTCGGAAATCCTGCTGCCGCTGGATGGCGTGGGCGAACTGCAACTGGTGCTGCCCACGCTGGCGCGCCTCACCCAGGGCGCGCGGCCGGTGGTGCTGGTGGCGCCGCCGTATCTGCCCTGCGTGGCCGGTTGGCGCCAGCACGGCGTGGACATGCGCCGGATCGAGATCGTCACGGCAGCCGAGACCGACGTGTTGTGGGCGACGGAGCAATGCCTGCGCTCGGGCAGTTGCGCCGCGGTGCTGGCGTGGCCACGGCAGGCCGACGATCGCGCGTTGCGGCGTCTGCAGGTGGCCGCCGACGGCGGCCGCGCGCTGGCGTTCGCGTTCCGCGACCGGCGGCATCTCTCCAATGCCTCGCCGGCGGCGTTGCGGTTGGAGCTGGAAGCGCGGCCGCAGGTGCGGGTATGGGTGCGCAAATGCCGTGGCGGAGCGGTGCCCGCCCAGCCGGTGGCGCTGCCGCGCGCCCTGCATTGATGGCGGGCGCGCATGTTGTGGGCCTGCATAGCGTTGCCGCAGCTGGCACTGGACGGTGTCCTCCGTCGTCGTGCGGACGCGGGCCCGCTCGTGTTGGTGGCCGGCACCGGACATGCGCGCAGCATCGTGGCGGCGAACGCGGCCGCGCGCGAAGCCGGCCTGCGCGTGGGCCAGCGACTGAGCGCGGCGCAGGCGCTGCTGGCGCAATTCGAGGCCTTGCCGTACCAGCCTGAGCGGGTCGATCAGTGGCATCGGTTCCTGGCCGCGGTGGCCTATCGCTACAGCGCCGAGGTGAGCCTGCTGCCCCAGGCGATCGTGCTGGAGGTCAGCCGCAGCCTGAACCTGTTCGGCTCGTGGCCGCGGCTGGAAAGCCTGCTGCGCGCCGATCTCGATGCGCTGGGTTTCCACCACCGGATCAGCGCCGCACCGACGCCGCATGCGGCGCATGTGCTGGCCGGCGTCGCCGATGGCCAGGCGGTGCTCACCGACGAGCAACTGCGCCACGCGCTGCAACGCATCCCGCTGTCGCAGAGCTACCTGCCCGCGGCGACGGCCGAGGCCTTGCCGGGCATGGGCATCCGCAGCCTGGGCCAGTTGCTGGCGCTGCCGCGCGACGGCCTGCGCCGGCGTTTCGGCGCGGAGTTGTTGCTAGCGCTGGATCGCCTGACCGGCGCGGTGCCGGCCGGCCTGGAAGCGTATCGGCCACCCGACCGCTTCGACCTGCGCATCGAGCTGATGCACGAAGTCGAGGTCATCGGCGCGCTGGTCTTTCCATTGCGCCGCATGACGGCCGACCTGTCCGCCTATCTGGCCGGTCGCGACGGCGGCGTGCAGCGTTTCACGCTGCAGCTGGAGCATCGCGAGGGACACACCGAGGTGAAGGTGGGCCTGCTCGCCCCCGAGCGCGAGGCCGGCATGCTGTTCGAGCTGGCGCGCGCGCGGCTGGAGCAGGTGCAACTGCCGCAGCCGGTCATCGCCATGCGACTGCTCGCGCGCGACCTGCCCGCGTTCGTGCCGGCCGGCCGCGACCTGTTCGACGAGCGCCCCGCCAATGCGTTGCCGATCGAACAATTGCGCGAACGCCTGCGTGCGCGGCTGGGCGATCATGCCGTGCATCAATTGGGCAGCACCACCGATCCGCGGCCCGAGCTGGCGCAGAAGGTGACGGCCCACGACGACGGCTGGCGGGAACCCTCGCCACGACCGACCTGGCTGTTCGAGCGGCCGATTCCCCTGCGCGGCGCCGCGCCGCACATCCTGGCCGGCCCCGAGCGGCTGGAAACCGGCTGGTGGGATGGCGGCGAGGTGTGCCGCGACTACTACGTGGTGGAAACCGCGCAGGGCCAGCGCGGTTGGGCCTTCTGCGCGCCGGGCGAGCGCGACGGCTGGATGCTGCACGGCTGGTTCGCATGAACGCGTATGCCGAGCTGCATTGCCTGTCGAACTTCTCGTTCGGCCGCGGCGCGTCCAGTGCGCGCGAACTGTTCGAGCGCGCCAGGGCCTGCGGCTACGAGGCGCTGGCGATCACCGACGAATGTTCGCTGGCCGGCATCGTGCGTGCGCTGGAGGCCTCGCGGGCCACCGGCACGAAACTGATCGTGGGCGCCGAATTCCAGCTCGACGATGGCCCCAAACTGGTGCTGCTGTGCGAGAACAAGGCCGGCTATACCGCGCTGTGCAAACTGATCACCCGCGGCCGCCGCGCCTCGGCCAAGGGCACGTACCGGTTGCATTGCGCCGATCTCGCCGATGGCGTGCCGGGCACGTTGGCCTTGTGGCTGCCCGGGCGCGAGCCCGATCCCGCGCACGGCCGCTGGCTGCGTGACACTTTCGCCGAGCGGGCGTGGCTGGCGGTGGAGCTGCATCACGGGCCCGACGACGCGCAACGCCTGCGCGACCTGCAGCGACTCGGGCACGGCCTCGGCCTGCCGCTGGTCGCCGCCGGCGACGTGCACATGCACGTGCGTCGGCGGCTTGCACTGCAGAACACGCTGACCGCGATCCGCCATCGCGTGCCGCTGGCCGAAGCCGGCGCGCTGATCTTCCGCAACGGCGAGCGCCACCTGCGCCGACGCGAGGCACTGGCGGCGATCTACCCTGCCGCACTGATGCACGAAAGCACCGCCATCGCCGCGCGCTGCATGTTCCGCCTCGACGAACTGACATACCGCTATCCCGCCGAGCTGGTGCCCGAAGGCCACAGCGCGACCAGCTGGCTGCGGCACCTCACTGAAGAAGGCATGCGCTGGCGCTGGCCGAGCGGCGTGCCGGAGAAAGTCCGCGCGCAGATCGAGCACGAACTTGGACTGATCGAGGAGCTGCAGTACGAGTCCTATTTCCTCACCGTGCAGGACATCGTGCGTTTTGCCCGCGACAAGGGGATTCTCTGCCAGGGCCGCGGCTCGGCGGCGAACTCCGCCGTGTGTTTCGCGCTCGGCGTCACCGAGGTCGATCCGGCGCGGATGAACCTGCTGGTGGAACGCTTCATCAGCAAGGAACGCAACGAGCCGCCCGACATCGACGTGGATTTCGAGCACGAGCGGCGCGAGGAAGTGATCCAGTACATCTACGCCAAGTACGGCCGCGAGCGGGCCGCGCTGGCGGCCACGGTGATCTGCTATCGCGGCCGCAGCGCGGTGCGCGACGTGGCCAAGACGCTGGGTCTGCCGCCGGATCAGGTGGATCAGCTGAGCAGCATTTTCGGCTGGCGCGGTGAGCAATCGCTGGACGAGCGCCTGCGCGAACACGGTTTCGATCCGCAGGGCGCGGTGCTGCGCCGGGTGCTGAAACTCACCGCCGAGCTGCGCGACATGCCGCGGCACCTGTCGCAGCACGTGGGCGGCTTCGTGATCAGCGACGCACCGCTGGCCGAGCTGGTGCCGGTGGAAAACGCGGCGATGGCCGATCGCACCATCATCCAGTGGGACAAGGACGACCTGGACACGATGCGCCTGCTCAAGGTCGATTGCCTGGCGCTGGGCATGCTCAGCTGCGTGCGCCGCTGCCTGGATCTGCTGCGCGCCCATCGCGGCCAGGATTACAGCCTGGCGACGTTGCCGGCCGAAGACCCGCGAACGTACGAGATGATCCAGCGCGCCGACACCGTCGGCGTGTTCCAGATCGAAAGCCGCGCGCAGATGGCGATGCTGCCGCGGCATCGCCCGGAAAATTTCTACGACCTGGTGATCCAGGTGGCGATCGTGCGGCCCGGTCCGATCCAGGGCGACATGGTGCATCCGTACCTGCGTCGCCGCCGCGGCGAGGAGCCGGTGGACTATCCGTCGGAGGATCTGAAGGCGGTGTTCGAACGCACCCTGGGCGTGCCGCTGTTCCAGGAACAGGTGATGAAGCTGGCGATCGTGGCGGCCGGCTACACGGCCGGCGAAGCCGACCAGCTGCGCCGCGCGATGGCGGCGTGGAAACGCCATGGCGGCATGGAACATCATCGCGAGCGGATCATGCGCGGCATGCTCGAACGCGGTTACACCGCCGAGTTCGCGGCGCGGTTGTTCGAGCAGATCAAGGGCTTCGGCAGCTACGGTTTTCCCGAAAGCCACGCGGCCAGTTTCGCCGGCATCGTCTACGCCAGCTGCTGGCTGAAATGCCACGAGCCGGCCGCGTACGCCTGCGCCCTGCTCAATGCGCAGCCGATGGGTTTCTACGGACCCAGCCAGATCGTGCAGGACGCGCAGCGCCACGGCATCACGGTGCGTCCGGTCGACGTGCGCCACAGCGACTGGGACTGCACGCTGGAGGACGACGGGCGCGATCAGCCGGCGCTGCGGCTGGGTCTGCGGCAAGTGCGCGGTTTTCGCGAAGACGTGGCTGGGCGGATTTCGGCGGCGCGCGCCGCGCGTGCCTTCGTCGACGTGACGGATCTGTGCGCCCGCACCGGCATCGACCGGCGCCAGCAGGAGTTGCTGGCCGAGGCGGGCGCCTTGCGCGGCCTGGCCGGCCATCGCCATCGGGCGAAGTGGGCGGTGGCCGGCGTCGAGCCACAACTGCCGTTGTTCGGCCATGGCAGTCCGGCGGAAGTGGCCGTCGTGCTGCCGGTGCCGTCGACCGCGGAAAACCTGCAGTCCGATTACGCGCGCACCGGCCTCAGCCTGGGCCCGCATCCGCTGCAACTGATCCGTTCGCGCCTGCGCGCGGCGCGTTTCGCCGACTCGCGCAGCCTGCGCGGCCGGCCGCACCAGAGCCTGGTGCGCGCCGCCGGCCTGGTTACCCAGCGCCAGCGCCCGCAGACCGCCAGCGGAGTCACCTTCATCACCATCGAAGACGAACACGGCGCCATCAACGTGGTGGTCTGGAGCCAGGTGGCCGAGCGGCAGCGCCGCGCCTACCTGGAAGCGCGCCTGCTCGGCGTGGAGGGGCAGTGGGAATGCGTCGACGGCGTGGCCCACCTGATCGCCCGGCGGCTGACCGACATGAGCACGTGGCTGGGCGAGCTGGACAGTCGCTCGCGCGATTTCCATTGAATGTCCGCGAGCGTAACCCGTGCGCTGCCGGGCGCCGCGGAATCGGGTAGGCTGGCGTCACCGTCGTGACCGGCATGGGGATGCCGTCACGCGGTTCTCTTTCCAATCCGGGGGATTTATGGGTACTTCTTCGTTGGCTGCATTGGCCGGCATGGGCCTGTTCGCCATGCTGGTGATGATCGTGGTGGGCATCCTGGTGGCGGCACTGGTGCTGAGCGTCGCCTTCCGGCTGGTGGTCGGCGTCATGCCGTCCTACCTGCGTGCGCTGGGCGCGGTGGTGTTGAGCTGGATCGCCGGCGTCGTGGCGATGGTGATCATCGGCATGGTCAGCTCCGGTGGCGGCGGCGGGCTACTGTCGCTGATCGTGCAATTCCTGGTCGGCGCCTTCGTGGTGAACTATTTGCTGCTGTCGCAGAACGGCAGCCAGATCGGCTTCGGCAAGGCCTGCCTGGTGCAGGTGATCTACCTGGTGATCTTCCTGGTGCTGGCGATGATCTTCGCTGCGCTGATGGCAGTGTTCTTCGGCAGCATGCTGGCGCACGGATGATGCATCGAAGGGGCGGGACACCCGCCCCTTCGCCGTGTTTCAGGCCAGGCTGGTGGCCACGCCGAAGCTGATCGCCATGATCGCGGCCACCGCCATGCAGGCGCTGCCCGGGCGGATGCGGCGGGCGTCGATGCGCGGCACCAGCCGCCACAGCAGGACGGTGCCGATCAGCATGTCCAGCACCAGCATCCAGCGCAGCAGGCCGGAACTCAGCAGCGCGCCGTAGGGCGGGTGCAGGTGGCCTTCATAGGCGGCCACGCCGACGACCAGCAGCAGGCCGGTCATCGTCCACAGCAGGCAGGCCAGGTAGATGCGGTTGAACACCACCGCGCAGCGTTCGGTCCAGCGCATCACCGACCAGCCGATCAGGGCGAACACCAGCGCAGCCATGCTGCTGTAGAGCACCCACCACAGCAGGGTGCTGATCACCGTAAGAAGCGTCATGTGATCTGCTTGAACCCCAGTTTGCGAAACAGCTTGGCCATCAGCCAGGCCGGGCCGACCAGCAGATAGGACAGATCGGTGAGGAAGCTGGGCTTGCGGCCTTCATATTTGTGCCCGATGAACTGGCCGATCCAGGCCACCACGAACACGCCGATCGCGAGGTAGCACAGCTGCGCGGTGCCGAGCCGGTAGTACAGGAAATTGGTGAGCAGACCGAACAGGGCGAACACCACCAGCAGGCCAAGCGCCAGCCGGTGCGAGCGCCGCCAGTACCAGTAGAACGCCAGCACCATCACCAGCACCGCCCACGAGCCGGGACGCAACTGGCTGATCGGCACCGGGATCGCCCACAGCAGCGCGATCACCGACCACAGGATCGGCGGCACGCAGAACCAGTGGAACACCTGGTTGGTCGGGTTCTGGTGGTCGCTGCTGTAGCTGTCGAGCCAGTCCTGCATGGTGCGCATGGCGTTCCCCCGTTGAACGTTTCAGTCGAGCCGGATGCCTGCCAGTCGCTGCAGGGCCTCGGCATATTTGGCGGCGGTGCGGGCGATCACGTCGTCCGGAATCACCGGGCCGGGCGCGGTCTTGTTCCAGTCCTGCGTCTCCAGCCAGTCGCGCACGAACTGCTTGTCGTAGCTGGGCGGACTGATGCCCACGCGGTATTCGTCGGCAGGCCAGAAGCGCGAGGAATCCGGCGTCAGCATCTCGTCCATCACGTACAGCTTGCCGCTGGCATCGGTGCCGAACTCGAACTTGGTGTCGGCGATGATGATGCCACGTTCGGCCGCATAGGCGGCTGCCCAGCGATAGATCGCCAGGGTGGCGTCGCGCACCTGGCCGGCCAGTTCGCTGCCGACCGCATCGATCACCGCGCCGAAGCTGACGTTCTCGTCGTGGTCGCCCACCGCGGCCTTGGTCGACGGCGTGAAGATCGGTTCGGGCAGTTGCTGCGCCTGCTGCAGGCCGGCAGGCAGGGCGATGCCGCACAGCGCGCCGGTGGCCCGGTAATCCTTCCAGCCGGAACCGATCAGGTAGCCACGGGCGATGCATTCCACCGGCACCGGCTTCAGCCGTCGCGTCACCACCGCGCGCTTCTCGTACAGCGCGAGATCGGTGCCCGGCGGCAACACGTCGGCCAGCGGCACGTCGAGCAGGTGGTTCGGCACCAGGTGGGCGGTCTTGCCGAACCAGAAATTGGACATCTGGGTGAGCATTTCGCCCTTGCCCGGGATCGGGTTGGGCAGCACCACGTCGAATGCCGACAGGCGATCGGTGGCCACCATCAGCAGGCGGTCGTCGTCCAGCGCATAGACATCCCGCACCTTGCCGCGGTGGATCAGTTCGAGTCCGGGAAGGTTCGATTGCGGCAGGATGGTGGGCACGGCAGCGGGTTCCACATGGCGGGGAAGCGCCCATTCTAGCCGTTGCGGCACCGTCGCCGGTAACGCGCTGTGGGGTTTCGGGGGCGCTGCTAGAATTGGCGTCCTTTGGCCCCATGTGTTGCCGATGCGCATTCCATTGATCGCGGTGCTGGTCCTGCTCGCCGCCCCCACGCTCCATGCCGGCACGCCGGCAGCCCCGGCCCGGCTCGGTCTGTGTGCCGCCTGCCACGGTGCCGACGGCCACGCCAGCATGCCCGGCGTGCCGAACCTGGCCGGGCAGCGGCTGGACTATCTGCGCGACGCGCTGAAGCAGTACCGCGATGGCCGCCGCAGCATCCCGGTGATGCGCGCCGCGATCGGCCCGGTCAGCGACGCCGAGCTCGACGCGCTGGCGCGCTGGTACAGCGCGCAACTTCCCCAACCGCAAGCCCAACCGCAAGGGCAGCCATGAGCTTCACCTATACGCTGTGGTTCGCGTTCTTCGGACTGATCATCGGCCACCTGCCCGGTGCGGTCACCGGCGCGGTGCTCGGTTTCATCTTCGACAACATGCGCTACAGCCAGCGCAAGAACGCCACGCCGGAAGCCGGCGGTTTCGTGGGCCCGCTGTTCACCCTGCTGGGCGCGGTGGCGAAATCCGACGGCCGCGTGTCGGAGCAGGAGATCGCGATCGCCGAACGGCTGATGACGCGGATGAACCTGGATGCCGAACTGCGCAAGCAGGCGGTAGTCAGTTTCAACGTGGGCAAGCAGCCGGAGTTCGACGTCACCCGCACCATCGCCGAGCTGCGCAACTGGGTCGGCCTGCGTCGCGACCATGCCTTCCCCGTGCTCGACGTGGTGATCGAGACGGTGCTGGCCGAAGGCAATCCGCCGCCGGAGAAGATGTCGATCCTGCGCCAGCTTGCCTTCGCCCTGCGCATCAGCGACATGGAGCTGATGGCGCTGATGGCGATGAAGGGCTACGCATGGAATGCCGGCCCCGGTGGTCCGCGCGGCGGCAACCAGCATTACGGCAGCGGCGGTGGCTACGTGCCGCCGCAGCGCACCCCGCAGGGGCCGGACCCGTACGCGGTGCTGGGCATCGACCGCAACGCCGACGAACGCGCGATCAAGCGCGCCTACCGCAAGCTGATCTCCGAACACCACCCCGACCGCCTC
The DNA here is from genome assembly GCF_001428465.1 of Rhodanobacter sp. Root179. Lineage (NCBI taxonomy): Bacteria > Pseudomonadati > Pseudomonadota > Gammaproteobacteria > Lysobacterales > Rhodanobacteraceae > Rhodanobacter > Rhodanobacter sp. Root179. Next base: position 32,683 of record NZ_LMHR01000048.1, read on the forward strand.
GGCGACCTGCCCGAAGACATGCGCAAGCGCGCCGAATCGCGCGCCAGCGAGATCAATGCGGCGTACGACCGGATCAAGGAGCAGCGCGGGTTCAAGTGATCAGAGCCGGGAATGGGGAATGGTAGAAGCGGCCATGCGGTGGCATTTGTCGCACGAGGCTTCATAATCTTCCCGATTCCCGATTCCCGATTCCCGATTCCCGATTCCCGATTCCCGATTCCCGATTCCCGA
>NZ_LMHR01000049.1:0-34461 GCF_001428465.1 Rhodanobacter sp. Root179
GTACATGCCCGGACGTGCTCACGTGAATCAGTCACTTGCGTGACCGATCCACGTCCGGCCATCGGGCAACTGCTCCTGCGTTGCCTCAATTCGGGCATCCATGCCCTCGCCATGGCCGGGCTTCGAGGTTGAAAAATCACCACCTCTCACGGCTGAGCTTCGGTTTCAGCCCTGCACAGCGTCCATGAACACCGCGCACAGCGCTTCCATGCCGGCGCGGTCGTCCTCGTCGAAGCGGTCGGTGACCGGGCTGTCGACATCCCACACGCCGAGCAGCGAACCGTCGGCCCTGACCAGCGGCACCACGATCTCCGATTGCGAGGCGGCGTCGCAGGCGATGTGCCCGGCGAACGCGTTGACGTCGCGCACCAGCTGGGTTTCGCGGGTCTGCGCGGCGGTGCCGCAGACGCCCCGGCCCAGCGCGATGCGGATGCAGGCGGGCTTGCCCTGGAACGGGCCCACCACGAGTTCATGGCCGTCGTACAGGTAGAAGCCGGCCCAGTTCACCTGCGCCAGGCTGTGATAGACCAGTGCGCCGAAATTGGCCGCGTTGGCGATCAGGTCGCGCTCGCCGGCCAGGATGCCGCGCGCCTGCTGCACCAGGTCGGCATAGTGCTCGCGCTTGCTGGCGTAGGTCTGGGCTTTCAGGTCGAACATGCGATGCGTCCCGCGGCAAAGCCCGTATTATGCGCCGAGCCATCATCACGGGGGATGCCAGATGAGTCTGACCGAGCAGCGCGAAGGGATCGAGGCGGGGCGGCTGGACATGTTCGTGGATGGCGCGTTCGCGTTCATCCTCACCTTGCTGCTGATCGGCGGCGAGTCGATTCCCGACAGCACCGGCAAGTTGCTGCACGCGCTGGGCGGCATCCCCGCGTTCGCCGTGTGCTTCTTCCAGATCGCGTTTTTCTGGCATGGCCATGTGCGCTGGCGCAAGCGCTGCCATGGCGCCGGCGCCAGCGGGCGCTGGCTGTCGCTGCTGCTGGTGTTCTTCGCGATGATCTTCGTCTACCCGCTGCACATGGTGTTTTCCGGGGTGTTCTCCTCGATCAGCGGCGGCTACCTGCCCGGCGATTTCACGGTGAGCGGACCGGCCGACATGCGCACGCTGTTCGTCTGCTACGGGCTGGCCTACGCCTGCATGGCGGGCACCCTGGCCCTGCTGTTCTCCGATGCGGCCAGGGTCGCCGCCCGGCACGGCCTGGACAACCTGGACGCGCGCCGCGAGATGCGGATCTGGATCGTGCCGGCGGCGATCGGCCTGGCCTCGGCGCTGGTCGCCCTGCTGATGCCGTTGTCGGTGCCCGGCTGGATGTGGTCGATCCCCGGCCTGATGTACTCGCTGCTGTTCCTGATCGGCCCGGTGGTGAACCAGTTCAACCGGCGCTACGCACCGGCATGACGGCGGCGGTGTTCATCGCCGGCACCGACACCGGCATCGGCAAGACCCACACCGCCTGCACCCTGCTGCACGCCCTGCGCGCGGCCGGCCACGACGCCTGCGGCATGAAGCCGGTCGCCAGCGGTTGCGTGGAAACCCCGCAAGGCCTGCGCAACGACGATGCGCTGGCGCTGCGGGCGGCTGGCGTTGATCCGGAACTTCCGTACGCGCTGGTCAATCCGGTGGCGCTGCGCGACCCGCTGTCGCCGCATCTTGCCGCGGCCCACGACGGCGTGGCGATCACCCTGGCGCCGCTGCGCGCCGCGTTCGAGCAACTGGCAGCGCGGCACTCGACGGTGGTGGTGGAAGGCGTGGGCGGCTGGCTGGTGCCGTTGGCGCCCGGCCTGTTGGCCTCGGACATCGCCAGGCAATGGCAGCTGCCGGTGATCCTGGTGGTGGGCCTGCGCCTGGGCTGCCTCAGCCATGCCTTGCTCAGCGCCCGGGCGATCGCGGCCGACGGCTGCCGCTTGCTGGGCTGGATCGGCAACCGGGTGGACCCATCGATGGACGCGCCGGAAGAAAACCTGGACACGCTGCGCGCGTTGCTGCCCGCGCCGTGCCTGGGCGTGCTGCCGCATGGCGTGGCACCGGCGCAGGCCGCCGGCTGCCTGGACGCGGCCGTGGCAGCCTTGGACTGAGCTTCACATCCGATGTGTTCGGATGGCGCACGTTTTCCACGCCGGAGTGACCATGGCCCGCAACCACTACTACCTTTCGATCGCCGACATCGTCCACGCACGCGGCGACGATCCGCGTTTCTCGTGGGATGGCGCCGGCCCGGACGGTTTCGCCAGCACCCTGCAGCAGGCCTTGCGCAGTGACGAGCTGTTCCAGCGCTGGCGCGCGGCGCAGCCCGATCCGGACGCGGTCGACGACAGTCTCGGCGCCACCGACCCGACCGCGCAGGTGGACGCGCGGGTGGTCGACCTGCACACCGAGGTGGACCTGATCACCGACCTGCCGATGAGCGTGGTGCGCCATCGGCTGTACCTGATGATCGGCGGTGCCTGGCAGTTGCGCGACCTGCGCGCCGCCTGAGTCGCAGGATTCTGCGCCGCTTCACGGCGTCACCGTTTGGAAACTGGCCGCCGTCTCGCCAGGAGCGTGGGCGGTAGAAACCAGGTGAGCGAGGCAACGTGGTTTTGAGTCAGGTTTTTCGATCGTTTGAGGCGAATAGCCGTAGCTATTCAACGAAAAGGAGCGGAAAAGCTGGCCAAAACCACGCAGCCGCAGCCGCTTGTGTTTCTACCGCCCACGCTCCTACAGTCGGCGGTCAGACTTCCGTGCCCGATGCCGGGCGCACCACTCCTGGGGAACCCGATGCTTCGACTGCGCACGATTGTGATCGCCACCACGATGGCCCTGGCCGCCTGCTCGCAGCAGCCGGAAGGCGCCGCCAACCCGCCCGCGCCGGCCGCTTCCGCCGCCAGCACCAGCAGCGCCGCGCCGGCGGCCACCGACATGACCAGCAACCCGTTCTACAGCGCCAGCACGCTGCCGTTCCAGGCGCCGCCATTCGACAAGATCCACGACGCCGACTACCAGCCCGCGATCGAAGAGGGCATGAAGCAGCACATGGCCGAGATCGAGAAGATCGCGAACAACCCCGAAGCGCCCACCTTCGAGAACACCTACGTGGCGATGGAGAAATCCGGCGCCATGCTCAACCGGGTGATGACCGCCTTCAACGCGGTCACCGGTGCCAACACCGACGACGCGCTGCAGAAAGTGCAGGAAGACGAAGCGCCGAAGCTGGCTGCGCACGAGGATGCGATCTACCTCGACAGCAAGCTGTTCCAGCGCGTGCAGACGGTCTACGACCAGCGCGACACGCTCAAGCTCGACCCCGAATCGGCGCGCCTGGTCGAGGTGGTCTACCGGAACTTCGTGCACGCCGGCGCCAAGCTGTCCGACGCCGACAAGGCGAAGCTGAAGGACCTCAACAAGGAAGAGTCCACGCTGAGCACCGCGTTCACCAACAAGCTGCTGGCCGCAACGAAGGACGCCGCGCCGGTGATCGCCGACAAGGCGAAGCTGGCCGGCCTGTCCGATGCCGAACTGGCCGCCGCCAGCCAGGCCGGCAAGGACCGCAAGCAGGACGGCAAGTACGTGCTGTCGCTGCAGAACACCACCCAGCAGCCGGAGCTGCAGGATCTCACCGACCGCGCCACCCGCCAGGCGCTGTTCGAGGCCTCGTGGAACCGTGCCGAGCAGGGCGACGCGAACGACACCCGCAAGACCATCGAGCGGCTGGCGCAGATCCGCGCCGAACAGGCGAAGCTGCTCGGTTTCCCCAGTTATGCCGCGTGGAAGCTCGACGACCAGATGGCCAAGACGCCGGAAACCGCGCTGAAATTCATGCAGGACCTGGTGCCTGCCGTCACCGGCCGCGCCAAGGTGGAGGCGGCCGACATCCAGGCGGTGATCGACCAGCAGCACGGCGGCTTCAAGCTGCAGCCGTGGGACTGGAACTTCTACGCCGAGCAGGTGCGCAAGGCGAAGTACGACCTCGACGAAAACCAGATCAAGCCGTACTTCGAACTGGACAACGTGCTGCAGAACGGCGTGTTCTACGCGGCCAACCAGCTGTACGGGCTGACCTTCAAGGAGCGCAAGGACATCCCGGTGTACCAGCCGGACGTGCGCGTGTTCGAGGTGTTCGACAAGGACGGCAGCTCGATGGCGCTGTTCTACTGCGACTACTTCAAGCGCGACAACAAGAACGGCGGCGCCTGGATGGACAACCTGGTCACCCAGTCGAAGCTGCTGGGCACCAAGCCGGTGATCTACAACGTCGGCAACTTCAGCAAGCCGGCCGCGGGCCAGCCGGCGCTGCTGTCGTTCGATGACGTGATCACCATGTTCCACGAGTTCGGCCACGCGCTACACGGCATCTTCGCCGACGAGCAGTACCCGACCCTGTCCGGCACCAACACCGCGCGCGACTTCGTCGAGTTCCCCTCGCAGTTCAACGAGCACTGGGCCACCGATCCGAAGGTGTTCGCCCACTACGCGAAGAACTACAAGACCGGCGAGCCGATGCCCAAGGCGCTGGTCGACAAGATGACGAAGGCCGGCAAGTTCAACTCCGGCTACAACATGACCGAGCTGGTCTCGGCCGCGCTGCTGGACATGAACTGGCACATGCTGGGCGCCGACGCGCCGCTGCAGGACGCCGACAAGTTCGAAGCCGCCGCGCTGAAGAAGGACGGCATCGACCTCGGCTACGTGCCGCCGCGCTACCGCTCCAGCTACTTCCAGCACATCTGGGGCAACGGCTACGCCGCCGGCTACTACGCCTACCTGTGGACCGAGATGCTGGCCGACGACGCCTTCGTGGGCTTCAAGGAACACGGCGGCCTGACCCGCGAGAACGGTGACCGCTTCCGCGCGATGGTGCTGTCGCGGGGCAACACCGAGGAGCTGGCGAAGATGTACAAGGACTGGCGCGGGCAGGATCCGCAGATCGAGCCGATGCTGGAAAACCGTGGCCTGAAGGACGCGCCGAAGAAGTAAGCCGTTGCAGCATCCGTGCTGGAAGATCAGGCCCGCCGCAAGCGGGCCTGATCGTTTTGGGAAACTGCGAGATGAAACCGAACCGACAGCGGGTGCCGCCGGCCTTCACGTGGAATAATCGAACCTCCCCGACCGGAGCCGCACGCGCTTGGACAACCACCACTACCTGCAGACCGCGCTGGTGTTCCTGCTGGCCACGGTGATCGCGGTGCCGCTGACCAAGCGCTTCCGGCTGGGTTCGGTGCTGGGCTACCTGCTGGCCGGCGTGGTGATCGGGCCGCAGTTGCTGGGGCTGGTCGGCGATACCGCCGGGGTCAGCACGATTTCCGAGTTCGGCATCGTGCTGATGCTGTTCGTGATCGGCCTGGAATTGTCGCCGCAACGGCTGTGGGTGATGCGCCGCTCGGTGTTCGGCACCGGCCTGTTGCAGGTGCTCGCCAGCAGCGTGGTGATCGCGGCGGTGGTGTACTTCCTGGAAGGCCTGCCCGGCAAGACGGCGGTGGTCGTGGGCGGCAGCCTGGCGCTGTCGTCCACCGCGTTCGGCCTGCAGATCCTCGCCGAGCGCAAGGAGGCCGGCTCGGCCTACGGGCGCCAGGCGTTCGCGATCCTGCTGTTCCAGGACCTGGCGGCGATCCCGCTGATCGCGATGGTGCCGTTGCTGGCCACGGCCTCCGCCCGGCATGGCGTGGACCTGACCGGCGCCATGCGCACGATCGGCGTGATCGTGGCGGTGGTGGTCGGTGGTCGCTACCTGTTGCGGCCGGTGTTCCGCTTCGTGGCCAAGGCCGATGCGGTGGAGGTCTCCACCGCCACCGCGCTGCTGGTGGTGATGGGCACCGCCTGGCTGATGGAGCTGGCCGGTGTGTCCGCCACGCTGGGCGCCTTCCTGGCCGGCGTGCTGCTGGCCGATTCCGAATACCGGCACGACCTGGAATCGCATCTCGAACCGTTCAAGGGGCTGTTGCTGGGGCTGTTCTTCATCAGCGTCGGCATGTCGATGGATCTTTCGCTGCTGCTGCACCAGCCGCTGCACGTGCTGGCGGTGGTACTGGTCCTGATGCTGCTGAAGGGTGCGCTGCTGTGGCCGCTGGGTCGACTGGTCGGCGGGCTGGATCGCGCCGAGGCGTTGCGGCTGGCGGTGCTGCTGGCCTGCGGCGGCGAGTTTGCATTCGTGGTGCTGAAGCTGGCGCAGGAGCAGCAACTGCTCAACGGCCCGCAGCACAACCTGCTGGTGCTGGCGATCTCGCTGTCGATGGCGTTGACGCCGCTGCTGGTCGCCGTGTCGTCGCGGCTGCTCGGCGGCAAGGCGAAGAAGCCCACCCGCGCCTACGACACCATCGACACGCACGTGCCGCGGGTGATCATCGCCGGCTATGGCCGCATGGGCCAGATCGTGGCGCGCGTGCTGCGCGCGCAGAGCATTCCGTTCGTGGCGCTGGACCATTCGGTGGAGCAGATGGACCTGATCCAGCGCTTCGGCAACGTCACCGACATTTTCTACGGCGATCCGGCCCGGCCGGAACTGCTGCGCGCCGCGCAGGCGGACAAGGCCGAGGTGTTCGTGCTGGCCAGCGACGACCCCGAGTCGAGCCTGCGCGTGGCGCGGGTGGTGCGCCGGCAGTATCCGCACCTGAAGATCATCGCGCGGGCGCGCAATCGCCAGCACGTGTGGCGGCTGATGGACCTGGGCATCGACGACCCGGTGCGCGAGACGCTGTATTCCAGCCTGAAGATGACCAAGCAGGCCCTGGTCGCGCTGGGCCTCACGCCGGAACAGGCGGTCGACCAGGTGGAACGTTTCCGGCGCCAGGATGCGGAGCTGATCAAGGCGCAATACCTGGTCTACGACGACGAAACCAAGCTGGTGCAGACCACGCGCGAGGCGCTGGCCGACCTGGAGCGCCTGTTCGAGGCGGATGCCTCGCCCGAGGCCGAGCGTGCGCGCGAGCGCGATGCCGGCACCCCGCTGACCGGGGAAGAGTGAAGCGCTGATCGGGCGATGGCTGCGCCGCGGCGCGCGGCCGCGCCTCAGTCGGCCGGCTGGGCGGGCTGGCGCAGGGTCTGCCGCACGCTGGGGATCGCGCTGCTGCGCGCGGCCAGTTCGTGGGCGATGTCCACATAACCGAGTTGCCGGGCCACGTCCGCCGCGCTGCGTCCGAACGCATCGGCCGCGTTGCGGTCGGCGCCGCGCGACAGCAGCACGCGGGCGGGCGGCAGCAAGGCGTGCATCGCGCAGGCGTGCAGCGCGGTGACGCCGCGCTGGTCGGCGTGGCCGACCTGGGCGCCCGCGTCCAGCAGCAGCGGCACCAGCGCCCCGATGTGGGTGGCGTCGCAGCTGCTGCCCGGCCGCAGCTGGGCGCCGAGCAACAGCAGCAGCGGCGTCTTGCCTTCGTGGTCGGCGTGGTTGATGTCGGCGCCGCGCTTGAGCAGCACGTCGAACAGGCGTCGCGCGCGCAGGCTGTCGTTGTGCTCGAAGCCGAACTGCGCCGCCGCGTGCAGCGCGCTGCGCCCGGCGTTGTCGACCGCCTTGATGTCGGCGCCCGCATCGAGCAGCTGTTCGGCGATTTCCGGATAACCCATCGCCGCCGCCGCCATCAGCGCGGTGGCGTCGTTCGGCAGGCGCTGGTCGACGGCGACCTCGCGCTGCAGCAGCAGGGCCACCAGCGATTCGCGCCGCGCGGCGACCGCGGCGGCCAGCGGGGTCACGCCGCTGCGGGCGGCGCGGGTCGCGTCGGCGTTGGCGTCCAGCAGGCAGGCGGCGATCTCGCGGTGACCGGCGCCGCAGGCGTGCAGCAGGGCGCTGGCGCCCTGTTCGTCGAGGGTGTCCACGGCAAAACCCAGTTCCAGCAGTCGCTGCACGCTGGCCAGCGCGCCGGCGCGCGCGGCGGCGGGAAGGTCGCTGGCGCGCAGCGCGCGATCCGGCCGCGACCAGTCGCGCCAGTCCAGCCAGCGCTCCACCGCGGGATGTTCCAGCGCCAGGCCCAGCGGCGTTTCGCCGTTGGCGTCGGTGGCTTCCGGGTCGGCGCCGTGGGCGATCAGTGCGCGCACCAGCGGCAGCGCCTGGGCGCCGTGTTCCAGCGCGGCGAACAGCGGCGTGCGGCCGTCGCGGTCGCGTGTGTTGGGATCGCAGCCCCGTTGCAGCAGTGCCTGCAGCAGTTCCACCTGGTCGTTCACCGCGGCCAGTTGCAGCGGGCTGCGCGCCCGGGCGTCGGGGCCGAACGGATCGGCGCCCGCTTCGAGCATCTTCAGCGGCAGCGCGGCCGACTGGGCTGCACCGTTCGTGTTCAGCAGCGCCTGCGCCAGCAGGCCGGCGCCGGCGGGCGTGGCGCCGGCTTGCAGCAGGTCGTCGAGCGCTTCGGTGGCATCGGGCAGCTGCTGCAGCAGCGCATCGAACAGGCGCTGGCCCGGTGGCGGCAGGTGCGGCGTGTCGCCGGTGTCGGCGTCGTCGATCTGCGGTGCGTCCAGCCGCGCTTCGGCGGCCAGGCCGTGTTCGAGCAGCCAGCGGCGGGCGGCGCCCAGGCCGGGCGAGGCCAGTTCCAGATACATGCGGGCCAGCTCGGCCTGAGGCCATTCGCGTACGCGGGCAACGAAGCCCGAGACGATTGCCCAGTGGCCGAAGCGCAGGGCATCGAGCAGGTGTCCGGGGGTGTCGGCGCCTTCGGCCAGCACGTCCTGGCTGAGGCTGGTCGGCAGCGGCGTATCCGGATCAAGCACGGCGACCAGGTCCCAGCGTCCCGCGGCGGCGGCATGGTCGAGTGCGCTGCGACCGTCGCTGGCCGGCGCCTTCGGGTCGGCGCCCAGGGCAAGCAGGGCGCTGATCGTGCCGGCGTCGGCATGCGGCGACTGGCAGGCGAGGGTCAGTGCGTCGCGACCGTGGCTGTCGCGCAGGCCCGCGTCGGCCTTCGCCTCGGCCAGCAATTGCACGATGCCGCCGGCGCCGGCGCGGGCCGCTTCCATCAGCGCGCTGCTGCCGCGGTGGTCGACCAGGTTCACGTCGGCACCGGCGGCGCAAAGCGCGCGGGCGATCTGTTCGTGGCCTTCGGCGGCGGCGCCGAGCAGGGCGTGCCGGTGACGTGCATCGCAGGCATTCACCGGGGCGCGGTGCTTGAGCAGCAGCTTCACGCCTTCGACGTCGTCGTCGGCGATGCCGCTGGCGGCGACCAGGGCCGGCTCGCCGTCGGGCACGACGGGCTTGGCGCCGTGCTCCAGCAGGAACTTCGCCAGCGGCCAATTCGCCGCGCGGCAGGCGGTGGCCAGCGGGCTGATACCGGCCTGGTTCAGCGCGTTGATCGGTGCGGCGGCATCCAGCAGCATCGCGGCCACGCCGGCGTCGGCGCTGAGTACCGCGCCGTGCAGCGCGGTGTTGCCTTCGGCATCGGTGACCAGCGGGCTGGCGCCGTTGGCCAGCAGGGTCAGCACCGCCTCGGCGCGGCCGTGCCAGCTGTCGCGGGTGGCGGCCAGCAGCGGGGTGATGCCGCCGCTGGCGCGATTGACGTCGGCGCCCCGGGCGATCAGCGCGCGCAGCAGGCGGGTGTCGGGCAGCAAGGCGGCCAGCATCAGCACCGGCCGCTGGTCGCGATCGTCCGCCGCGGGCGCGGTGTCCGGATCGGCGCCCACCTCGACCAGCGCCAGCGCGCGCTCGATGTCGCCATCACGGGTGGCGGCGAGCAGCGCGGCGGCCTGTTCCGGCGTGCCGGCGGTGCGCTCGACCTCGGTGAGGATCGGGCGATGCGCCGGGGTCGGCGCCAGGTCGGAGCGCCGGCGCGCATGCCGGCTTTCGCACAACAGCGCCCGCAGCGTGCGGTTGGCGATCACCAGGCAGCCGACCGGCAGCAGCACGATGCCGTACAGGGCCAGCGCCGCGATGCGCGGCTCGGAGGGCACCACGCCGTACAGGCCGGTGAGCGTGATCGCGCCGAAGGACAGCACCAGCAGCGAGAACGCGACCGGCAGGAAGTGGCTGAAGAAGTGTTCCTCGCGCGACAGGTGGCGGCCGAATGCGACGCTGCGCAGGGTGGCGGTGAAGATCCACGAGCCGTCACGCTGGCTCGGATAGGCGTCATCCCACAGGAACACCAGCCCGAACGCGGGCCACAGCCGCCACAGCGCGACCAGCGCCAGCACCAGGGCGGCAGCCAGCAGCAGGGCGCCGCTGAGGCTGGGCGCGTGGGTCAGCTGCATCATCGGCCAGGCCACCAGCACGAACACCGCCACGGTGTAACCGGTGAACATCACCAGGTGCGCGGCGCCACGGCGCAGCACGGTGCGCATGAACTTCGGTTCCGGATCGAAGCCGATCGCATGGCAGACCGCCGCCAGGGTCAGCGCGTTGGCGACCAGCAGCGGAATCAGGGTCAGCGGATGGTTGACCAGGCCGGCCACGAAGACCGCCAGCAAACCGGGAACGAACCAGGCCAGGGCTTGCAGAAAGGGAGGGCGGCGACGTGATTTGGGCTGGGTCATGGAGGGAGTATAGAAATCGTTGGATGGGCAGACGGTAACCAAGTGTTAATGCCGATGGAAATCCGCCGATGGAAATCCGCCGGCGCGAACAGGCCGGCGGAATCCGCGCGCAGGTCGGCGCGTCACTCGTCCCGGTCATCCTGCGGGGAATGGGTATACGGCAGGTGGTTGGCCGCGGCCAGCGTTTCGTTGGGCGGCACCTGCAGGTGCCAGCCCTGCTCGCGCAGGTGGGCGAGGACCTGCGCGGTGTCTTCCACCGGCAGCTTGCGCTGTTCGTCCAGCTGCACTTCCATCACGAAACGCAGCTCGCCCAGCAGCAGCAACAGCGACTCGGGCAGCCTGGCGAACGCGTCGCGTTCGGCCAGCCACAGGTAGCTGCCAGCCTTGCGCAGGCTGGCGTAGACGAAACATGGCATCGCGAAACCCATCGGAAAGTGCCGGGCCGGCCCCGGCATCGCATCGAGGGTAGCAGGTGCGCAAGCCGGGCGTGCCCGGCTGCGGCCCGCGGTTCAACCGCGCTTCAACAACAACTCGAGCATGCGCCGGAAGCGCGCCCCGTACGGCGGGTTGAGCAGGCCGGTGCCGTTCAGGCGGGCCTGCCGGAACACCGGCTTCAGGTGCGAAAACGTGCGGAAGCCCGCTTCGCCGTGATAGCCGCCCATGCCCGAGGCGCCGACGCCGCCGAACGGCAGCTTGTGCTGGGCGATGTGGTACAGCGTGTCGTTGACGCTGACGCCGCCGGCGTGGGTGCGCGCCAGCACGCGGTCGACCAGCTCCTGGTCGTGCTCGAACAGGTACAGGGCCAGCGGATGCGGCCGCGCGCGGACGTGGGCGATCGCGTCGTCCAGGTGGTCGTACGGCACCAGCGGCAGCAGCGGGCCGAAGATTTCCTCGCGCATCACCGCCATGTCGTCGCTGACGCCGGTGAGCAGCTGCGGCGGCAGCAGCCGGCTGGCGGCGTCCTCGCCGGCCTCGCCGAGCCGGTGCAATTGCGCGCCGGCGGCCAGCGCGTCATCGCGCAGGCCGGTGAGGCGCTGGTACTGCCGGTCGGAAACGATGCTGGCGTACTGCCCGTTCTGGCCGAGCGCGGGGTACATCCGCGCCAGTACCTTGCCGGCGGCCTCGATGAACGCCGGTATCCGGGCGCGCGGCAGCAGCACGTAGTCGGGCGCGATGCAGGTCTGCCCCGCATTGACCAGCTTGCCGAACACGATGCGCTCCACCGCGTGGTCGAAGCGCGCCCCGGGGCCGATGATCGCCGGCGACTTGCCGCCCAGCTCCAGCGTCACCGGGGTGAGGTTGGCGGCCGCCGCGCGCATCACGTGGTGGCCCACCGCGGTGGAGCCGGTGAACAGCAGGTGGTCGAACGGCAGCGCGGAAAACGCCTGCGCCACCGCCGCGTCGCCGTTCACCACCAGCACTTCGTCGGCGGCGAAATAGCGGGCCACCTGCTCGGCGAACAGCGCCGAGAAACGCGGGGTGAACTCGCTCATCTTCAGCATCGCGCGGTTGCCGGCCACCAGCGCGTCGACCAGCGGACCGACGGCCAGGTACAGCGGATAGTTCCACGGCACGATGATGCCGACCACGCCCAGCGGCTGCGGGCGCAGTTCGGTGCGCGCGGGCAGGAACAGCCAGTCGGCCAGCCGTCGCCGCGGCTTCATCCAGCGCCGGCCATGGCCGAGCGCGTGGCGGATCGCCGACAGGCTGGGGAAGATCTCCAGCAGGTCGGTTTCCTCGACCGGGCGCTGGCCGAAGTCGGCGTGGATCGCGGCGGCGAAAGCCTTGCGCTGCTCGCGCAGCATCGTCTCCAGCTTGCGCAGGCGCTGCGCGCGCAGCGCCCACCCCGGCATCGGTTCGCGCGCCTGCGCCTCGCGCAGGCGTTGCAGGTCGGCGGTCAGCGGCTGGCTTTCGGTCATGGGCTTCTCAGAGTCTGTGAAGAAAGCCACTTCCTGTCGCTTTCTTCTATCGCACGTCCGGTACATGCCCGGACGCGCTCGCGCGAATCAGTCACTTGCGTGACCGATCCGCGTCCAGCCATCCCTGGCCGGACTTCGAGCTTGAAAAATCACCACCTCTCAGAATTTCACGCGCAGTTCGACGCCGACCGCGCGTGGTGGGGTGATGCTGGCGAACGGCGTGCCGAACACGCTGGTGGAGATATTGTTCACCCCGGTCACGTAGCGCTTGTTGAACACGTTGTTGGCGTACAGCGCGACGCCCCACTGGTCGTCGGCCGCATGCCAGTCCAGCCGCGCGTCGGTGCGTTGCTGGGCGACGCCGGTGTCGAAGTTCGGGCTGATCTGGCAGGTGCCCTGCAGTTGCGAGTCGCGGTTGCAGCGCGACTTGCCGCGGTAGGCATGCGACAGGTCGAACTCCAGCGCGCCGCCCGCCACGCCCTGCCAGGTGTACGACAGCGAGCTGGCAAACGAGAACAGCGGTTCGCCGGTGGGCTGGCCGGACAGGTCGGCGCCCGACGGCGCCACCGCCTGGCGGTAGGTGGCGTCGATGTAGGCTCCGGTGAAGCTGAGCTTGAACGCATCCACCGGTTGCCATTGCGCCTCGAACTCCAGGCCGTGGGCTTCCTGGTCGGTGCTGCTGACCAGGTAGCGCGGCACGCCGGAGCCGGCGCTGTTGGGATCGAGCGTGAGCGACTGCTTGTTGTCGTAGCGGTAGTAGTAGACCGAGCCGTTCAGCAGCAGGTGCTGCTCGGGGAATAGGGTCTTCAGGCCGGCCTCGTAGTTGAGCACCTTCTCCGGGTCGAAGCGCGAGCCGATCTGCACGCTGTTGTAGCCGCCGGCCTTGTAGCCCTTGGTCACCGAGGCGTAGCCCATCACGTCGGGGGTGAACTTGTAGTCCAGCACCACGCGGGGGCTGAAGTCGTTCCAGCTGTTCTTGTCCTTCACCAGCACGTTGACCGGAGCGCCGCCGGCGGCGTTGAAGATCAGGTTCTGCTGGAACACGCTGGGGTCGATGCCGACCAGGTTGAGCAGGGGCATCAGCGCGTCGATGGTGGCGTCCAGTTCGTCGGCGCGGCGCGGCGGGTTGAACCACGAGAACTCCTTCTCGTCGCGGGTGAAGCGGGCGCCGGTGGTGAGGCTGAGCTGGTCGGTGAGGTGCCAGATCACGTCGCCGTAGGCGGCGTAGGCCTTGAAGCGGCCCACATTGTCGATCTGCTCGCGCCACGGATCGCCCAGCAGGTGGTACTGGCCGTAGCCGACCAGCGGCAGCAGCGAATCGTAGAAGGCGAACGTGTCGGTGGCCGCCGCGCCGCCCACGTTCATCGCCAGCGAATCGACGCTGTCGGTGAACACGTTGGTCTGGCTGGTCTGCCGCGCGTGTTCGTCGTAGTAGCTGACGCCGCCGACCCAGTCGGCGATGCCGGCGGTGCCGGCGAACTTGAACTCCTGGTACCAGCTGTTGTTGCTCTCGATGTTGGCGGTGTCGAGGTAGGTGGCACGATTGTTGGTGCCGTCGTAGTCGCCGCGGTTGTAGGTGTTGAAGTGCCGCCACGCGGTGGTCGAGGTGAGGCTGCCCCAGCTGAAGGAGTGGTCGACGGTGAGCGTGGCGCCGTCGAAGTGGCGCTTCTCGCCCGCATTCACCGTGTCGTTGTACAACGGCGCATGGCGCGGATCGAGGTAGCTCGACGGATCGGCCGGGAACGGCGGGACCTGGTCGTTGAACGGAGGGTCCCGCGTCACGTAGTCCGATTTCGCGATCAGCCCTATCGCCGGCTGCGGCGGCTGCTTGAGTTGTTCGTGGTCCCACGCCAGCAGCACGCGGGTATCGGGCGTGGCGTTCCAGCGCCACACCAGGCGGCTGCCCCAGTCGTGGTCCTTGCCGTAGCTTTCGCCGGTGGCGGCGTCCTTGATCCAGCCGTCGCTGCGGTTGTCCAGCACGCTCATGCGCACGGCCATGTCGCGGTTCACCGGCACGTTGACCAGGGCGTCGGCGTACTTGCGACCGTCGTTGCCGAAGCGCACGCGGGCCTTGCCCTCGAAGTGGTCGCTGGGTTCGTTGGTGACGATCGAGATCGCGCCGGCGGCGGCATTGCGGCCGAACAGTGTGCCCTGCGGCCCCTTCAGCACTTCGATCCGCGCGATGTCGTTGAACGCCAGCAGGGCGCCGCCGGAGCGGGCCGCATAGACGCCATCGACGTAGACGCCCACGGCCGACTCGGTGCCGATGCCGAAGTTGCTGGTCTCGATGCCGCGCATCTGGTAGCTCGGCTGGGTCGGCTGGTCGGCGCCGACCACCAGGCCGGGCACGAAGATGTCCATCCGGCTGAGGTCGGTCGCCGCCAGCGTGTCGATCTGCTTCGCGGTGACGATCTGCAGCGGGATCGGCACTTCCTGCATTTCCTGCGAGCGGCTTTGCGCGGTGACGGTGATCTTGCCCAGCTGGGTGACGTCCTTGACCGGGTCGCTCGCCGGCGCATTGCTGCCGGCGGCATCCTGCGGCGGCGCCTCGGCGCCGAAGGCCAGCGACGGGCTGCACAGCAACAGCAGCGTGCTGCCGCCGAACAGCAGTTTGCGCAGGCTGATCGAAAGTGGGCGTTGGCGCATGTTCATTCGGTGCTCTCCCCTTGCATCGGATCGCGCGGCCATGGACAGCCGCGCACAGTTGTCTTGTGGAATCAATGGATCGCCACGCAGCTCCCCGGCTGCGCCGCAATCCATGCCTTGATCAGCGCCACGCCCTCGCGGTGCACGGTGCTGCGGCCGAGCTCCGGCATCATCACGCCCGGTTCGGTCGACGACAGCCGGTAGGGCAGGATCGACTCGTCCGGCTGGCCCGGCACGATGTCGAAGAAGTGGTCGCCGGTGCCCTGGCCGGCCGCGGTCGGCGGCTTGCAGATGCCCAGGTGACGGTCTTCCGGCGTGGTGTAGTCAAGCGTGAGGCCGGTGGTGTTGGCCGCGCCGTTGGCGTTGTGGCAATGGCCGCAGTTGATGTCGAGGTAGGCGCGGGCGCGGGCGTCCAGCGGCGCGTGCGGATCTTCCCAGTTCGCGTCGCGGGGGACGTCGGCCGCGGCGGGCAGGCCGCCGAGGTAGCCCAGCTTCACCAGGTGTTCCAGCTGGTTGGCGCTGCCCTCGGCGTAGTGATAGTCCTTGTTGAGGTGGCGCGCCTTCGGCCCGATCGGATGGATCTTGCGGCTGACCCAGTCCTGCGCATGGCAGCTGGCGCACTGGCTTTCGTCGGGCACCACGTAGTTGAAGTCCTCGCGGGCAGGTATGCCGGCGGCCGGCTGGTCGGCGACCAGGGTCATCGGCAGCACCGCGCCGGTGCGCGCCAGGGTGGCTTCGGTCTGCGCCTCGTTCCACACATAGGGAATCGCCGCCCAGCCGTCCTTGCGATGGACCAGGATGCGCGTTTCGACCAGGTGCACGTGCGCCATGTCCAGGCCCTGCCCGGCGAAGTCGCGCGAGTAGTCGTCATTGCGCAGGACTTCGCCCACCTTGCCGTCGGCGGCGCGCGGGTAATAGAAGGTCTTGCTGATCACCGTGCCGACCGGGAAGTCCAGGGTGTCGGTCGGGTTGTATTTTGCCGACGTGCCCGCGGGCATCCAGATCGTGCGCAGCTTGTGCGCGTAGTCGGTGAACAGCGGCGTGTTGAGGTCGTACGGCACCACGCCGGCGTTGAGCTGCAGCTTGCCGTCGTGGACCTCGACCACGTGCCAGTCACCGAGCTTCTGCGGGCGGCCCTCGGCATGGAAGGCCACCGGCGCCATGCCCTGCTGGCATCCCGCCAGCAGCAGCCATCCCAGCAGTGGAAGTGCGTAACGCCAGTGTCGCCCTGCCGTCATGCCTTCGGCTCCGGGTTCAGCACCACCGGCGACAGCTTCGGCAGCGTGCACTGGTAGGGCTTCATGTCGTTGCTGGGGCTCTTGTAGTCGTGCGGGCCGTCGGCGTTCAGCACGCCGCTGACGTCCTGGATACAGATGCGGTCGGCGGCCGGTGGCACGCCGTCGACCAGGCTCTTCGCGTCGACGTAGCCGTCCCACAGCACGTCGGGGAAGTGGCCGGTGAGGCCGTACATGGCCGTCTTCAGCGTCTTCAGCTTGATCCCGTCCGGCGAATCGCCGCCGCCCTTGAGCCGGTTGCCGTAGATGAAGATGCCTTTCGGATACGGGTTGTAGTTCGGCGAGACGCCGCGGGTGTTGTAGTAGTTGGTCGAGAAGTAGCTGGCGATGATCAGGTTCGCGGTCTGGTTGTCGGAGATGTCGTTGTCGAAGATCTCCACCTTGTCGTTCGAGTTCACCACCACGCCCGAGCCGGCCGGCACGCTGGCCACCGCGGCGCCCTTGGCGGCGAAGTTGCCCGTGTTGTTGGAGTAGATCTTGTTCTTGAACACCCGCGTGCTGTGGCCTTCCTGCGACAGGTTCGGCATGTTGAACACCAGGATGCCGCCGGTGTTGTTGGTGGCGGTGTTGCCGTAGACGTCGGCGTTCACCGAGTTCTCGATCTCCACGCCGGCCACGTTGTACTCGGCGCGGTTGTTGCGCACGATGATGTCGTGCGACTGGCCCACGTAGATGCCCGCGTCGGAAGCGCCGATCACCACCGAGTTCTCGATCAGCACGTTCTGCGTCTTCACCGGATACAGGCCGTAGGCGCCGTTGGTGGTCTTCGGGCCGCCGGTCCACTCGATGCGCACGCCGCGAATGGTGATGTTCTTGCCCTGGTTGATCTTCAGCGCGTCGCCCTTGGTGTCTTCCAGCGCCAGGTTCTCGATGGTGAAGTCGCTGGCGTTGACCAGCAGGCCTTCCGGCCCGACCACCTGGCCCTTGAACGACAGCACGGTCTTGTCCATGCCGGCGCCCTTGATGGTGACGCCGTCGGTGCGCAGGCTGAGACCGCGCCGCAGCGAGTAGTGGCCGGCGGGAATCTCGATCACGCTGCCGGGCTTGGCGTCCAGCAACTGTTCCTGCAACCTGGCTTCGAAGCTGGCATCGGTGCCGGTCTGTGACGCCGGCTCGGACTTGCCGCAGCCGGCCAGGGCCGCGGCGATCGCCACCGTGATGAACAATGTGCGCATGTTGCTGACTCCCCGTTAGGCATCGAATGCCGACAATGACCCCACTCTCCCTCAATCCACGCCAAAGGGGGAGGGCAGAACGGCCAGGGTACGGGGGGCAAACCGGTCAGCGTGGCGGGGCGATGGGGGGGTGAGGAGTGGGTAGATGGGAAAGCTGGAGCGCGGTGCGCCAGGCTCTTCTCCCATTTCTCACCTCTCTCTTCCCCGCACTCACTCCTGTTCCATCAGATCGCGTTGCGGCGGGCGTCCTGTGGCGGCATGCCGGTCCAGCGCTTGAAGGCGCGGCGGAATTCGCGCGGGTCGTTGAAGCCGACCTCGCTACCGATCTGGGCCACGCTCAGGGTGCCTGCCTGCAACAGCTGCAGCGCCCGCTCGGCCCGCACGCGGTCGTGGATCTCGCGGAAGATGCGGCCACTCTCGGCGAGCTTGCGCCGCAGCGAGCGCTCGCTGAGGTTGAGCGTGCGCGCCACGTCGTTGAGCTTGGGCTGCTGCGCCAGCTGGCTGCGCAGCAGGCGTTCCACCGCGGCGACGATTTCCTGGTGCGGCTCGCCGCCGTCCGGCGTGCGCTGCTGCGCGCACAGGGCCAGCGCTTGCTGCGCGGTCAGCGGGTTGTAGCCGGGCAGCGTCCGCGCCAGCCATTGGGTGTCGATCAGCAACTGGTTGCGCGGGGCGCCGAAACGCACCTCGCAGCCGAACAGCGCTTCGTACTTGGCGGCATAGGCAGGCCGGGGATAGGCGAAGTCCGCCCGCACCGGGCACAGCTCGGCGCCGACCAGTTCGCGGGCGATCATCAGGCAGCTGGCGAACAGTTCTTCGCAGAAGAACGGCATCAGTTCGGTGTCGCCGAAGCGCGGCCACGCCAGCAGCGCGACCTCGCGCTCGCTGACCGGCTCGACGGCGACCTCCAGCAGGCAGCCGCAGATCTTGTGATGGGCGATGCCAGCGAACATCGCCTCGCCCAGCGTGCGCGAGGTCATCATCGCCAGGCCGAGCAGGCCGAAGCCGCCGATGGTGCCTTCGCGCCCGATGCGCAGGCCGGCATCGGGAACATCCAGGGCCTGCAGCGCGCGACGCACGAAGGTATTGGCCTGGCGATAGGACACGCGCAAGGCGGGGTCGGCGATCTGTTCCCGGCTCAGCGCCAGGCCGGCAAACCAGGATCGGCTGTCCACCCCGGCGGCATCGGCCAGCTGCACCAGGTAGAGCAGCTTGTTGGGCGGAAATTCCGCGGCGGTATAGCGCGGATCGTCGCTAGCGATGGCGGGGCTGGCGACGGGTGATGGGCCGATCATGCCGGCGGGACGTGCCATGTTGCGAGTGCTCCAGGAAAGCCTGCCGGCACCGGGCCGGCGACGAAAGGGTCTCTATAACATGGCCCGGCGCCGCGCCGTTTGCGCGCCGCACAACATCGGTGTTGCTGACGATTCGCAGGTCATCGAAGCGACGGCATGGCACCACGCGATCAAGGCGACGCGGTATCGCATCGATCCCCGGTCCGCACCCGCCAGGCCTCAGTGCCAGCGGTCACCGTCGCGATCCCGGTCGCGATCGCGATCGCGATCGTGGTGGCGATCGTTGTCATGGCGGCGGTCATGGTCGCGGTGATGTCCGACGTAGCCGTGATCGCGCGGCGGTACCACGATGCAGCCATTGAGCGACAAGCTGCCCACCAGCACGCTGGCGGCGATGAGGGTGGTGGTCATGAATCGACGCATGGCGGCTTCCTCGTGGCGGTGGACGCAAGAAGTAGCACGCCGGTGAGCGCGCCGCCGTCCATGGGAGCCGTCGGTGACGGCTCCCGTTCATCCGCAAGGCACTTGTCGTTCAGCTGGATGAAGCCCCGCTGAGGATGCGCCGGATCTCCTGGCGGATTCCGGCGCGGGACTTACTCGCCGATCGTCAGCAGCGAGGCGTTGCCGCCGGCCGCGGTGGTGTTGACGGTGAGCGTGCGCTCGCCGGCGAAACGCAGCAGGTAGTGCGGGCCGCCGGCCTTGGGGCCGGTGCCGGACAGGCACTCGCCGCCGAACGGCTGCACGCCGACCACCGCGCCGATCTGGTTGCGGTTGACGTAGCAGTTGCCGACGCGGGCGTGGCTGGCGATGTAGTCGACGGTGTCGTTGATGCGGCTGTGGATGCCCAGGGTGAGGCCGTAGCCGGTGGCGTTGATCTGGTCGACGATCTGCTTCAGCTCGCTGCCCTTCCAGCGGATCACGTGCAGCACCGGGCCGAACACTTCGCGGGTCAGCGTGGCGAGCGAGGGAATTTCGTAGGCCCGCGGCGCGAAGAAGGTGCCGTTGGCGGTGAGCGCGGGGTCCAGTGCGACCTCGCCGATCTTCTTCGCTTCCTTGTCCATGCGCGCGGCGTGGTCGACCAGGATCTGCTTCGCGTCCTCGTCGATCACCGGGCCGACGTCGGTGGACAGCAGGCCCGGATCGCCGACCTTCAGCTCGGCCATCGCGCCGGTGAGCATGGCGGTGACCTTGTCGGCGATGTCTTCCTGCACGAACAGCACGCGCGCGGCCGAGCAGCGCTGGCCGGCGGACTGGAACGCCGAGGCGATCACGTCCTTGACGATCTGCTCGGGCAGGGCGGAGGAGTCGGCGATCATCGCGTTCTGCCCGCCGGTCTCGGCGATCAGCGCGGCGATCGGTGCATTGCGCGCGGCCAAGCTCCGGTTGATCGCCCACGCGGTGTCGGTGGAGCCGGTGAAGGCGACACCGGCCACGCGCGGGTCCCTGGTGAGCGCGGCGCCCACGGTAGCGCCATCGCCCGGCAGGTACTGCAGCACGTCGACCGGCACGCCGGCTTCGTGCAGCAGCTTCACCGCGGCATGGCCGATCAGCGAGGTCTGCTCGGCGGGCTTGGCGATCACGCTGTTGCCGGCGGCCAGCGCGGCGCTGACCTGGCCAAGGAAGATCGCCAGCGGGAAGTTCCACGGGCTGATGCAGACGAACACGCCGCGACCGTTGAGGAACAATTGATTGCTCTCGCCGGTGGGGCCGGGCAGCTGTTCGGGCTGGCCGAACAGGCGGCGCGCCATGGCCGCGTAGTAGCGCAGGAAGTCGGCCGCCTCGCGGATCTCGGCGATCGCGTCGGGCAGGCTCTTGCCGGCCTCGCGCACGCACAGCGCGATGAACTCGCCGCGGCGTGCTTCGAGCTGGTCGGCGGCGTGTTCGAGGATCGCGGCGCGGCTGGCCGCGGGCAGGCGATCCCAGCCGAACTGGGCGGCGACCGCATTGCCCAGCGCCCGGTCGACGGTGGCGCTGTCGGCGCCGGTGTAGCTGCCCACCACTTGGCGGCGATCGGCCGGGTTGGTCACCTGCACGGTCGGGCCGTTCGCGCCCGCGCCCGGCACCAGGGGTGCCGCGGTCCACGGGCCGGTGTTTGCGTTGACCGCGTCGGCCATCGCCTTCAGTTCGTTGTCGTTGGAGAAGTTGACGCCCATGGAATTCTTCCGGGTGATCGAATTGGAATGCTGCGCAGGCGCGGTGCTGTCGCCGTAGAGATTCACCGGCAGCGGGATGCGCGGATGCGGAATGGAGCTGAAGCTGCGCACCGTCTCGCAGGGATCGGCGACCAGCTCGCGCACCGGCACGCTTTCATCGACGACGCGATTGACGAAGCTGGTGTTGGCGCCGTTCTCCAGCAGGCGACGCACCAGGTACGGCAGCAGGTCTTCGTGCGTGCCCACCGGCGCATACACGCGGCAGGGCACGTTCAGATTCTGCGGGCCGATCACCTCGGCGTACAGGTCGGTGCCCATGCCGTGCAGGCGCTGGAACTCGAACGGACGGCCGTGCGCCAGGTGATGGACGGCGGCGATCGAGTGCGCGTTGTGGGTGGCGAACTGCGGATAGATCAGCTCGCTGCCGGCGTCGAACAGCTTGCGGGCGCAGGCCAGGTAGGAGACGTCGGTGTTCGGCTTGCGTGTGTACACCGGATAGCCGGCCAGGCCGTTTTCCTGGGCGCGCTTGATCTCCGCGTCCCAGTAGGCGCCCTTGACCAGGCGCACGTACCAGCGGCGGTTGGCGGCGCGCGCGGTCTCGACCAGCCAGTCGATCACGAACGGCGTGCGCTTGGCGTACGCCTGCACCACGATGCCCAGGCCGTTCCAGCCTTCGAGCGACGGATGGGCGAAGACGTCGCCGATGATGTCCAGCGACAGCTCCAGCCGCTCCGCTTCCTCGGCGTCTACCGACAGCGCGATGCCATGCTTCATCGCCAGCTGCGACAGTTCCAGCAGCTTTTCGGTGAGCTGGCGGCGCGCCAGCTCACGCTTGGCCACTTCGTAGCGCGGATGCAGCGCGGACAGCTTCACCGAGATCGACGGCGCGTCGGTGTGGTTGGCGAACGGGCCGCGCGCGCCGATCGCGGCGATCGCGCGGCGGTAGTCTTCCTGGTAGCGCTCGGCCGTGGCGCTGGTCAGCGCGGACTCGCCCAGCATGTCGTAGGAATAGCGGTAGACCGCGTATTCCTTCTTCGCGCAGCGGTCGAGCGCCTCGTCGATGCTGCGGCCCATCACGAACTGGTGGCCCATGATGCGCATGGCCTGGCGCACGGCAAGGCGGATCGCCGGTTCGCCCGCACGACCGACCAGCCGCTTCAGCGCGCCGGTGAAGTCGTGGCGGGTGTCCTCGGCGAGGTTGACCAGGTGGCCGGTCAGCATCAGGCCCCAGGTCGAGGCGTTGACGAACAGCGATTCGCTCTGGCCCAGGTGCTTCTTCCAGTCCGCGTCGCCCAGCTTGTCGCGGATCAGCTTGTCGGCGGTGGCCTTGTCCGGAATGCGCAGCAGGGCTTCGGCCACGCACATCAGCAGCACGCCTTCCTCGGAGGAAAGATCGTACTGGCGCATGAAGGATTCGACCGCGCTCTGGTCGCTGGCGCGCGACCGCACGCGGGTGACCAGGCCGGCGGCCACGTCGATCACCTGTTCGCGTTCGGCCGGCGGCAGGCTGGCCTGGACCAGCAGGTCGTTGACCGCTTCGGTCTCGTCGCGCAGCCAGGCCGCAGTAATGCGCGCGCGCGCGGGCGTGCAGTCGAGGGGAAGTTCGGGGCTGAGAATGGCTTGGGTCACGGGAAGCTTGCCAGAATCCGCTCGGGGCGGAGGGAAGCGCGGGATTGTACGCCGCAGCTCGCCATTTCGGGCGGCTGCGGCCGCTTTCCGCAGGGCAGGCGAGCATGTCCGCAGGCCCTGCCCCGAGACGTGATCCAGGTCAACAGGGTGCGACATTCTTGCCCGTTGCGCCGCCGCGGCCTATCATTCCCGCGTTCCAGGCACGCCGGATCCCCATGATCGTGCTTCGACCAGCTACCGCCGGCTTGCCCTGCGTGACGATGTGGCTCAAGCCCAATCGCACGCTCAGCCGGCGCGGTCTGCGTCGACTGATCATGGTTCTGGCAGCGCTGGTGCTGATGACGGCTGGACTGGGATCGTGGCAGGGGAATGTGTTCGCTCCGCTGTTTGCCCTGGTTGAATCCGCCGCCGTGGCCTTCGCCCTGAGCGTGGCATGGCGGGCCGGTGACCGTAGTGAGCGCATCACTCTCGACGCCGTGTCGCTGGAGGTGCAATCGCTGCCAGGCCGGCGCCGCATGCGTTTCCAGTCGTACTGGGTACGCGTGTTGCTGGAGCCCGCCAACGGGCGCCAGCGGCTGCTGCTGTCATCGCATGGGCGCGAGCTGGAGATCGGCGCATTCCTGGCGGATCAGGAACGCGTCGAGCTGTCGAAGAAACTCATGGTGTTGCTGGCCGATCTCAACGGACAGCTACGCAGGTAGGTTCAACAAAGGTGCAAGACATGACATCTGGCGGCATCAGGCGATCATTCACGGCAGCGGCGGCTCTCGCCCTTGCCTCGTTCGGCAGCGTGGCCCTGGCCGCTCCCGGTCCGTGGCAACTGAACATGGAGCGTGGTTCGAGCACCTGGTCGCAGGTGCCGTACCATCTCAACAACATCTCGCTGGCCGTGTGCACCGTGATCGGCGTGCTGGTGTTCGGCGCGATGTTCGTGGCGATGTTCCGCTTCCGCAAATCGCGCGGTGCGGTCGCCGAGAAGTGGTCACACAACACCATGGTGGAAGTGATCTGGACCACCATCCCGGTGCTGATCCTGATCACTCTGGCGTGGCTGGCCACCGGTGGCCTCACCAGCTGGGCCGACACCACCGGCTCGCAGATGACCGTCAAGGTCACCGGCTACCAGTGGAAATGGCGCTACGACTACGTCGACTACATGGGCAAGTCGATCGACAAGGTCGGCTTCATGTCCAAGCTGGATACGCAGAGCGACCAGACCCGCCAGCTCGGTTCGGGCATGGACCCGTTCGCGGTCAAGGTCGGTGACGAAAGCACCTATCTGCTCAATGTCGACAAGCCGCTGGTCGTGCCGGTCGACACCAAGATCCGCTTCGTGATCACCAGCGGCGACGTGATCCACTCCTGGTGGGTGCCGGCGACCGGCTGGAAGATCGACGCCATCCCCGGAATCATCAATGCCGCGTGGGCGAACTTCACCACGCCGGGCACCTATCGCGGCCAGTGCGCCGAGCTGTGCGGCCAGGATCACGGCTTCATGCCGATCGTGGTGGTGGTGAAGTCCAAGGCGGATTTCGCCAAGTGGCTGGCCGAGCAGGAGACGCAGTCCGCCGCGCCCGCCGCCACGCCGCAAACCGCGCAGGTCGCCATCCCGGCCGGTGGCAAGCAGGGCTGACCCGCGGGTCAGCCTTGTCGGCACGACTTCATTTTCGCAGTTGCATTCCACTTTCAGGTTAGAGGTACGTCATGTCCCACGCAGCCACCCATGATCACCATGATGATCACCACGGCGCGCCGAAGAATTTCTTCCAGCGCTGGGTCATGTCCACCAACCACAAGGACATCGGCACGCTGTACCTGGTCTTCGCGCTGACGATGTTCTTCATCGGCGGCAGCTTCGCGATGGGTATCCGTGCCGAGCTGTTCAAGCCCGGCATGCAGCTGATGCAGCCGTACTTCTTCAATGAGCTCACCACCATGCATGCGCTGGTGATGATCTTCGGCGCGATCATGCCGGCCTTCGTCGGCCTCGGTAACTGGATGATCCCGCTGATGGTCGGCGCGCCGGACATGGCGTTGCCGCGCATGAACAACCTGTCGTTCTGGATCCTGCCGTTCGCCTTCATCCTGATGCTGTCCACCCTGTTCATGCCCGGTGGTGGCCCGGCCGGTGGCTGGACCATGTATCCGCCGCTGGCGCTGCAGAGCGACTCGCTGGCCTACGTGGTGTTCGCGGTCCACCTGATGGGCATCAGCTCGATCATGGGCGCGATCAACATCATCGCCACCATCCTCAACATGCGCGCGCCGGGCATGGATCTGCTGAAGATGCCGGTGTTCGTGTGGAGCTGGCTGATCACCGCGTTCCTGCTGATCGCCGTGATGCCGGTGCTGGCCGGTGCGGTGACGATGCTGCTCACCGACAAGTATTTCGGCACCAACTTCTTCAACCCGGGCGGCGGCGGCGACCCCGTCCTGTACCAGCACATCTTCTGGTTCTTCGGCCATCCCGAGGTCTACATCATGATCCTGCCCGCGTTCGGGATCATCTCGGAAGTGGTGCCGACCTTCGCGCGCAAGCCGATCTTCGGCTACAAGGCGATGGTGTTCGCGATCGCCTGCATCGCCTTCCTGTCGTTCATCGTGTGGGCGCACCACATGTTCGCGGTCGGCCTGCCGCTGGGCGCTGAAATCTTCTTCATGTACGCCACCATGCTGATCTCGGTGCCGACCGGCGTGAAGGTGTTCAACTGGGTCGCCACCATGTGGGGCGGTTCGATGACGTTCGAGACGCCGATGCTGTTCTCGCTGGCGTTCATCATCCTGTTCACCATCGGCGGCTTCTCCGGCCTGATGCTGGCGCTGGTCCCGGCCGACTTCCAGTATCACGACACCTACTTCGTGGTGGCGCATTTCCACTACGTGCTGGTGACCGGTGCGCTGTTCGCGATCATCTCGGCGGCCTACTACTGGATGCCGAAGTGGACCGGCAACATGTACAGCGAGTTCTGGGGCAAGGTGCACTTCTGGAACAGCGTGATCTGGGTCAACGTGCTGTTCTTCCCGCAGCACTTCCTGGGCCTGGCCGGCATGCCGCGCCGCATCCCCGACTACAACGTGGCGTTCGCCAACTTCAACATGATCAGCTCGATCGGCGGCTTCCTGTTCGGCGCCACCCAGCTGATCTTCATCGGCGTACTGATCCACTGCGCGTTCTTCTCCAAGAAGAAGGCCACCGACCGCGTGTGGGAAGGTGCCAAGGGCCTGGAGTGGACCGTGCCGTCGCCGGCACCGCATCACACCTTCGAAGTGCCGCCGGTTATCAACGACGACGAGCTGGCGCACGGTCACGTGAACGACTGACGGTTTTCGCGACATCCTGGCCAGCGCCGGGATGTCGCACAGGAACAGGCAGCAGATGAAGCAGGAAACGACGAAGTCTCCGGTCACCGATGGCGACGACAGCCGCCGCCGGGGCGTACGACGCACCGTAACGGTGCTGGTGGCGATCGTGGCGTTCTTCTTCCTGATTTCGTTCGTGCAGATCGTGTTGATGAAGTAATCGGTCGCGATTGCCACAAAGTTTTCACCGGTTCGCCGCGGCGGCGGCCGGCACGCAGTTCCCCGGGCGACATGACGGGGCAGAGCCATCAAGAGAAATCCACGGGGTTACACCATGGGTCAGCAGCACGACGCTTATTTCGTACCGGCCAAGAGCCAGTGGCCGATTGTGGCCGCGGTGGTCATGTTCCTCACCGTGTTCGGTGCCGCGCACTGGCTGAATGCAGCGCCCGGTGAGGCTGGCTTCGGCAAGACCGTGCTGACCGTCGGCGTGATCGGCGTGCTGGCCATGTTCTTCGGCTGGTTCCGCTCGGTGATCCGCGAATCACTGGCCGGCAGCTACAACCACCAGGTCGACACCTCGTTCCGCATGGGCATGATGTGGTTCATCTTCTCCGAGGTGATGTTCTTCGGCGCGTTCTTCGGCGCGCTGTTCTACATCCGCATGTTTTCGGTGCCGTGGCTCGGCGGCAACGGCCATGGCGTGCTGACCCACCAGTTCCTGTGGAGCGATTACGCTGCCGCCTGGGGCGCCAACGGCGGCAACGGCCCGGAACAGATCGGTGGTTCCTTCCACACCGTGCCGGCCTGGGGCCTGCCGCTGCTAAACACGCTGATCCTGCTGACCTCCAGCGTCACCGTGACGATCGCGCACCACGCGCTGCGCGCGGGTCACCGCGGCAAGATCCTGCTGTTCCTGGGCCTCACCGTCCTGCTCGGCGCGACCTTCCTGTACTTCCAGGCCCACGAGTACATGGAGGCCTACCGCGAGCTCAACCTGACCCTGCACAGTGGCGTCTATGGTTCGACCTTCTTCATGCTGACCGGCTTCCACGGCCTGCACGTGACGCTGGGCACGATCATGCTGGCGGTGATCTGGTTCCGCGTGCTGGCGGGTCATTTCAACAAGGAGCACCACTTCGGTTTCGAAGCCGTGGCCTGGTACTGGCACTTCGTCGACGTGGTCTGGCTCGGCCTGTTCATGTTCGTCTATATTCTCTGACGCGACATCCTTCTCGCGGAGAGACCGGACAACAAAAAACCCGCCATCGGCGGGTTTTTTGTTGCCGCTGGATCGGCCCCGGCGGGCGGGGCGGCGGCACAACCGCTACAATTACTGGCCGACGTCGTGGGGATGGATCCAGCCCATCTTCCAGCCGATGATCACCATCGCGATCAGGAGCAGGGACAGGCCGATGCGGCGGGTCAGGGCCCACACCGTGCGCCGGTCGTCATCCTGATCCTTCATCATGAAGAACAGCGCCTGGCCGAGGCTGAAGATCACCACCAGCAGCACCACGACCAGCGCAAATTTATAGACGGTTTCCACGTGATTGATCCGATCCAGTTCGACATGGCCAGTATAGCGGTCGCTGGCAGGCGCCCGGCGTGAGCGGTTTTCGCCGTCCGTCGTGGTGGGCGCTGCTGCTGACCGTGGCCGGAGCCTTGCTGTTCGTGCGTCTTGGCTTCTGGCAACTGCATCGTGCCGACTTCAAGGAAGCCCTTCTGCGACGGTATGCCGCGGCGGCCACGGCGCCCGTGCAGGACTTCCCGCCGGCGTCGGGATCGTCGACACCGGCGGCGGACCGCTTCGCCCGGGTGCGGGTCCGCGGCCGTTACCTGGCCGACCGCATCTACCTGCTGGACAACCCCAAGCACGACGGGCTTGGCGGGGTGGAGGTTTTCGTCCCGCTGGCGCTGCATGGCGACTCGCACCTGCTGCTGGTCGACCTGGGCTTCCTGCCCGGCAACGGCAATGGCAAGACGCCCCAGTTGCCGCCGCTTCCGGCCGGCGAGGTGACCTTGCAGGGCCTGTACGTGCCGCCGCCGCCGACCGGTTTCGAGATGGGCGGCAATGCGCTTGCGCAGCAGGCTGGCTGGCCGAAGACCACGATCTTTCTCGACACCAGCGAAGTCGCGCGCGATCTTGGCCAGCCGCTGTATCCGCACCTGCTGGCGCTGGATGCCGACCCCGCGTCGATCTACGTGCGCGTGCACACGCTCGATTTCTCCTCGATGCCGCCGGCGCGGCATCGGGCCTATGCCTTCCAGTGGTTCACCTTTGCGCTTGCTGCGGTGGTGATCCTGCTGGTAGTGCATCGCAAGCGCAAACCGCGCAAATCCGATTCCACCAGGGTTGATGACGTCCGATGAAAGCTGCCGATCCCGCCGCCGTGCGCAAAAGCCGAATCTTCCTGGTGCTGGTCGCGCTGGTTTTCGCCGTACCGATGATCGCCGCCGCCCTGCTCGGCTGGGCGGGCTGGATGCCCGGCACCAAGGGCAACGGCGAGGCGATCCTGCCGCAGCGCAATTTCGTGGCCGAGCAGTTGCGCGTGCAACTCGCTGACGGCAAGACCTATGCGTGGCGCGACAGCTCGCCGCGCTTCACCCTGGTTGCGCTGGCCGGCCCGGACTGTGCGGCGCAATGCTTCGAGACGCTGACCGGCATCGCCAAGGCGCGGGTCATGCTCAATCGCAATCAGTCGCGCCTGCGCCTGCTCTACATCGGCGCGCCACCGGCGGATGCGAACCAGCGCACCGCGATGCAGGCGTACTGGACCTTCGGCAGCGATGTCGAAGGCAAGCTGGCCGCGTATGTGCCGTCCACGCCGGACAGCATCAGTGCGGTGCTGGTCGAGTCCAACGGCACCGCGCTGTCGTTGTATCCGGCAGGTTTCGATGAGCCCGGCCTGCTGCGCGACATGCTGAAGGTGATCAAGTGATGTCCCAGCGTACGGTGAAGGCATTGCGCTGGCTGGCCCTGTTCGCCACCGTGTTCGCGTTCGGGCTGGTGATGTTCGGTGCGTTCGTGCGGCTGTCCAACGCCGGCCTGTCCTGCCCGGACTGGCCGACCTGCTACGGCCAGGTGACCTGGCCGCAGCATGCGCAGGCGGTGGCTCACGCCGACGCCAGCTTTCCCGATCGTCCGTACGAGGCGCACAAGGCCTGGCGCGAGCAGGTGCACCGCTTCCTCGCCGGCACCCTGGGCGTGATGGTGCTGTTGCTGGCCCTGTTGGCGAGCTGGCGCCGTCGCGCTGCGCTGCTGGCGGTCATCGCCGGCGCGCTGTTCGCGGCGCTCGGGGTGGGCCTGTACATGCGCGGCGAACACCTGTGGTCATCGCTGCTGGCCGCCTGCGCGATCGCGCTGCCGCTGATCGCCGCGGCCCGGCTGCCGCGTCCGGGCGCATGGAGGATCTGCGTGCTGGCGCTGGCGGTGATCATCTTCCAGGCCATGCTCGGCATGTGGACGGTGACCTTGCTGCTGAAGCCGGTGGTGGTGATGGGCCACCTGCTCGGCGGCATGGCCACGTTCGCCTTGCTGGCCTGGACCGCGTTGCGCTTCGCCGGCGTGGCCGCGGCGGACGACCGGCACGCCGGCCTGCGCCGCTGGGTGGCGCTCGGCGTGGTGCTGCTGTTCTGCCAGATCGCGCTGGGCGGCTGGACCTCGGCGAACTACGCCGCGCTGGCCTGCGGCTACGGTCCCGGCTCGTTCCCGCAATGCCTCGGCCAGTGGGCGCCGCCGACCGACTTCCACGAAGGCTTCGTGCTGTGGCGTGGCATCGGCGTGAACTACGAGGGCGGCGTGCTGGACATGGCCGCGCGCAGCGCGATCCAGATCGCCCACCGGATCGGCGCGCTGGTGGTGTTCTGCTACCTCGGCGTGCTGGCGGTCGGCGCGGCGCGGCGCGGCCTGCGCCTGGCCGGCCTGACGATCGCGCTGGCGCTGGCGATCCAGGTCATGCTGGGCATCAGCAACGTCTACCTGGGCCTGCCGCTGACGGTGGCGACCGCACACAATGGTGGCGCAGCCCTGCTGCTGTTCACCCTGCTGGCCACGCTGGCACGTACGCAGCGGCGGCATGACGAATCGATGTTCCTGTCGTTGGGGCGACACTGAAGATGAGCGTTTTTCGCGAGTACCTGCAACTGACCAAGCCGCGCATCGTCGCCCTGCTGGTGTTCTGCGCGGTGATCGGCATGTTCCTCGCCGTGCCGGGCATGCCGCCGTGGCGGGCGCTGGTGTTCGGCACGCTGGGCATCTGGCTGGCATCCTCGTCGGCCGCCGCGTTCAACCAGCTGATCGACCAGCGCATCGACAAGCTGATGGTGCGCACCGCACACCGGCCATTGGCCACCGGTCAACTCAACGTGCGTCAGGTGTTCGTCTTCGCGCTGTCGCTGGGCATCGCCTCGATGGTGGTGCTGGTGCTGCTGGTCAACACGCTGACCGCGGTGCTGACCTTTGCCGGACTGATCGGCTACGCGGTGATCTACACCGCCTTCCTGAAGCGGGCCTCGCCGCAGAACATCGTGATCGGCGGCCTTGCCGGTGCGATTCCACCGGTGCTGGGCTGGACCGCGGTCACCGGCGCGCTGCACCCGTACGCGCTGCAGCTGTGCCTGATCATCTTCGTGTGGACCCCGCCGCATTTCTGGGCGCTGGCGATCTTCCGTCGCGACGACTATTCGCGCGCCCAGGTACCGATGCTGCCGGTGACCCACGGCGTGGTGTTCACCCGCTGGCACATCCTGTTCTACACCGTGCTGCTGGTGCTGGTGACCCTGTTGCCCGCGTTGACGGGGATGAGCGGGCTGGTCTACCTCGGCGGCGCCGTGGTGCTGGGCGGCGCCTTCCTGTATTACGCGGTGCGCCTTTTGAACCCGCCCGACGAGCTGTACTCGATGAAGGTGTTCAACTACTCGATCATCTACCTGATGGCGCTGTTTGCGTTCCTGCTGGCCGACCACTGGCTGGTGGCGCCGATCGTGCGGCAGGCGGTGACCGTGCTCCAGGTGAGCTGAACGGCTCACACCGGTTCGCGCGAAAGCACCGATTTTTCGATTGACACCCGCGCGGCGCCGCACCAAAATGCGCGCGCCCTCCGGCGCGCTCGCGCCGGCCGGCTTCCTGTCCTGACTAACCAAGGCATATGGACGTTTACCCTAGTCGCAACGTCGACATCCGCTCGCTTCGGGTGCCGGCGCCGCATAACAAAAAGTTGAACGCCTGCGGCGACCGCCTGCGGTCGGCTGGTGCTTTCCGCTAGGGAAAGTCCGGCCCACTCCTGAGGACGCCCCCGGCGTCGTCATGAGGAGATGGGCTGATGAAGCTCCTTCACGATTTTTTCCGCCTGCACCTTGCAGGCCGGCGCGCGTCAGCCGTTCGCGGCGGTGCCGCCATGCCCGAGTTCAGCGTGACCGTGCCCGCGCCCCTGGCAGCGCAGGTCAC
The DNA here is from genome assembly GCF_001428465.1 of Rhodanobacter sp. Root179. Taxonomy (NCBI): domain Bacteria; kingdom Pseudomonadati; phylum Pseudomonadota; class Gammaproteobacteria; order Lysobacterales; family Rhodanobacteraceae; genus Rhodanobacter; species Rhodanobacter sp. Root179. Next base: position 31,279 of record NZ_LMHR01000049.1, read on the forward strand.
CGAGGACACGGCTTGTGCAACGCCCGACAGCCGCGGCACCGCTCGCCGCGAGCCGGCGTCCTTCCTGAAATCCTCGCGTCATCACCGCCGCGGTGCCGCGCGCTGATGAAGGTCGTAATTCGCCGTCCGGGGTGGCCTCCGCCATCGCCAGGGCTGGCGTAGCCGACGCCAACGGGCGCCGTGCGCCGCCCGCCGCAAGAGCTCCCGAGTCCCTGCAACTCCGGTTGACGTGACGCTGGCCCGACGCGGCTGGCGCTGCGCCGCATCGGCATTCCGCCCACGGAAACGAAGCATGAGCAAGATCCTTCCCACGCCTGCCCATCGCCCGGGCAAGGCCGCCGTCGTGGCCGCGCACGCGTTTCGCGAAAGCGGCGCCTTGCTGGCTGAGCTGGAAACCTCGACCGGCGGGCTCGACGCGAGCCGGATCGAGGCGCGCCTGCACCGCGACGGGGCGAACGAGGTCTCGCACGAAAAGCCGCCGCACTGGACGCTGCAGCTGCTGCGCGCTTTCAGGAACCCGTTCATCGTGGTGCTGCTGGTGCTGGCCGGCGTGCAGCTGTTCACCGACGGCGGCGACCTCACCGGGCCGCTGATCATTGCGGTGATGGTCGGCATCAGCGTGCTGCTGAGCTTCACCCAGGAATACCGTTCGACCCGCGCTGCCGAAAGCCTGAAGGCGATGGTGCGCAACACCGCCACGGTGACGCGGCGCGCCTCCGACGGCCACAGCGAGCAGATCGAGGTGCCGGTGGTCGAGCTGGTGGCCGGCGACATCGTCCACCTGGGCGCGGGCGACATGGTGCCCGCGGACCTGCGCCTGCTCGGTGCGAAAGACCTCTTCATCAGCCAGGCGATCCTCACCGGCGAATCGCTGCCGGTGGAGAAGTCCGCTCCCACGCCTGCCCGCGTCGATTCCGACGACGGCGGCAATCCGCTGGACCTGGCCAGCGTCTGCTACATGGGCACCAACGTGGTCAGCGGCACCGCCACCGCCGTGGTGGTGGCCACCGGCATGCAGACCTACCTGGGTTCGCTGGCGCACAGTATGTCGGGCCAGCGCGTGCAGACCAGCTTCGATCGCGGGGTGAACTCGGTCAGCTGGCTGCTGATCCGCTTCATGCTGGTGATGGTGCCGGTGGTGATCGCGATCAACTGGATCGACAAGGGCAGCTTCCTGCAGGCCTTCCTGTTCGGCCTCTCCGTCGCGGTGGGCCTGACTCCGGAGATGCTGCCGCTGATCGTCACGGCGAACCTGTCCAAGGGGGCGCTGGCGATGTCGCGGCGCAAGGTGGTGGTCAAGCGGCTCAACGCGATCCAGAACTTCGGCGCGATGGACGTGCTGTGCACCGACAAGACCGGCACGCTGACGCTGGACCGGATCGTGTTGGAGCGGCACCTCGACCTCGATGGCGAGGAGTCGGACGAGGCGCTGGAATACGGCTACCTCAACAGTCGTTTCCAGACCGGTCTGAAGAACCTGATGGACAAGGCCGTGCTGGAGCATCGCGACCTGGAGTCGGCGGCCCGGCGCTATCGAGTGATCGACGAAATCCCGTTCGACTTCCAGCGCCGGCGCATGTCGGTGGTGGTCGCCGACGGCGACGGCGAGCACGTGCTGATCTGCAAGGGTGCGGTCGAGGAAATGCTGGCGATCTGCGCGTTCGCGAAAACCGGCGATGTCACCGAACCGCTGACCGACGAGCGCCGCCGCGAAATCAGGGCGATGACCCACCGCCTCAACGAGGACGGCCTGCGCGTGCTGGTGGTCGCCGTGCGGCGCGAATCCGCGCACGCACGTCCCTACGGCGTGGCCGACGAAAGCGGCCTGGTCGCGGTCGGCTGCCTGGCCTTCCTCGACCCGCCAAAGGATTCGGCCGCCACCGCGATCCGCGCACTCCACCAGCACGGTGTCGAGGTCAAGGTGATCACCGGCGACAACGAGGCGGTGACACGCAAGATCTGCCGCGAGGTCGGGCTCGACGTCACCCATTCGGTCGAGGGCCGCGAGATCGAGGTGCTGGATGACGCCGCACTGGACACCCTGGTGGCGCGCGTCACCGTGTTCGCCAAGATGTCGCCGCTGCAGAAGGCGCGCGTGGTGCGCTCGCTGCAGCGGCTCGGCCACACCGTCGGCTTCCTCGGCGATGGCATCAACGACGCGCCGGCGCTGCACGACGCCGACGTCGGCATCTCGGTGGACACCGCCACCGACATCGCCAAGGAGTCGGCCGACATCATCCTGCTGGAGAAGAACCTGATGGTGCTGGAGGAGGGCGTGCTGGAAGGGCGCGTCACCTTCGGCAACATCATGAAGTACATCAAGATGACCGCCAGCTCGAACTTCGGCAACGTGTTCAGCGTGCTGGTGGCCAGCGCCTTCCTGCCGTTTCTGCCGATGCTGCCGCTGCAGATCCTGGTGCAGAACCTGCTGTACGACATCTCGCAGCTGTCGATCCCGTTCGACCGCATGGACGAGGAATACCTGAGCCGGCCGCGCAAGTGGGATGCCGGCGACATCGGCCGTTTCATGGTGTGGATCGGCCCGGTCAGCTCGATTTTCGACATCACCACGTTCTGGCTGATGTGGCACTACTTCGGCGCCAGCACGACGGCCCACCAGTCGCTGTTCCAGTCTGGCTGGTTCATCGAGGGCCTGCTGTCGCAAACCCTGATCGTGCACATGATCCGCACCCGGCGCATCCCGTTCGTGCAAAGCATCGCCGCCGCGCCGGTGCTGGGCCTGACCATCGCGGTCATCGTGATCGGCATGCTGATCCCGTTCAGCGCGCTGGGCGCGAAGATCGGCATGGTGCCGCTGCCACCGATGTATTTCGCCTGGCTGGCGCTGACCCTGATCAGCTACTGCGTGCTGACCCAGCTGATGAAGCTGATCTACATCCGACGGTACGGCCGCTGGCTCTGACTTCGCTTTGCGCTCTGGCGATCCGGCAAGAGTGCATCCAGCGCGAGGTGTTCTTGTTGCATTCAGAGCGAAGAGCTTTCGTCCTCCTACGGAGGGCGAGTCACTTTCTCTTTGAGTGGCCAAAGAGAAAGTAACCCAAGAGAAAGGCCACCCCGCTTCCGCGCCTTGCGGACCTCCTGTCCGCAAGGTTCGCGAGTCGGGGCCGGGCTTTTCGAACGGACATCCTGTCCGTGCGAAAAGGAGCCGACATCCCTGTCGGC
>NZ_LMHR01000050.1:0-34608 GCF_001428465.1 Rhodanobacter sp. Root179
GCATGCGCCGATGGTAGTGTGGCTTTGCCATGCAAGAGTAGGTCACCGCCAGGGGCTTTATCCAAGAAGGCCTCCCCACCCGGGGAGGCCTTCGTCTTTGTGGCGCTTGAAGTGTTGCTGTGGCGACCGCCGGTCGCGACCCGCAACAGGTCACCGCCAGGGGCTTTACCCTAGAAGGCCTCCCCCATCGGGGAGGCCTTCGTCTTTGAGACGTTTGAACAGTTGCTGTGGCGATCGCAGGTCGCGACCCCGCAACAGGTCACCGCCACGAGGGACAAATTGCCGCAGTATGGAATACGCGAGCGCAGCTTCTTGCGGTGGTCGCTAGAATCGACCGATTCCTCCCATCACGGACCCGCATGACGACTTCCAACCCAAGCCGCCTCGGCCCCTTGTCGTACCTGATCTTCTCTTCGCGCTGGTTGCAGCTTCCGCTTTATCTGGGCCTGATCGTGGCCCAGGGCATCTACGTCGTGCAGTTTCTGCGGGAGCTGTGGCATCTGGTCTCGACCACGTTGTTCCACAACGGCGTCGACGTCGGCGGGGTGGAAAGCGCCGAGGCCACGATCATGTTGACCGTGCTCGGTTTGATCGACGTGGTGATGATCTCGAATCTGCTGGTGATGGTCATCGTGGGAGGCTACGAGACCTTCGTCTCCCGTCTGCGGCTGGAAGGACATCCGGACCAGCCCGAGTGGCTGTCGCACGTGAATGCCACCGTGTTGAAGGTGAAGCTGGCGATGGCGATCATCGGCATCTCCTCGATCCACCTGCTCGCCACGTTCATCAAGGCGCGCAACATGGATGGCGAGACGATCATGTGGCAGATCCTGCTGCATCTGACGTTCGTGGTGTCGGCGGTGGCCCTCGCGTACATCGACAAGCTGACCCAGCCGGTCGGCAAGCACGCCGAAGCACACTGAGCGCGATCGATCGAATCACGGCGACCACCCATCGCGCAGACCAGTTGCTACTCTTGACCGATGGATTCGCGTGAAGGGACGTGCGGTGGAACAGCGTTACATTTTGGCGATAGACCAGGGGACGACCAGTTCACGCGCGATGCTGTTTGACCGCGCCTGCGCGGTCGCCGGATCGGCGCAACGCGAGTTTCGACAGATCTTTCCGCAGCCCGGCTGGGTCGAACACGACCCGCAGGAGATCATGTCGAGCGTGCTGGCGACGGTGGCCGAGGTTCTGGCCCGGGTGCCGGATGCGGCGACGATGTTGGCCGGCATCGGTATCACCAACCAGCGCGAGACCACCGTGGTGTGGGACCGGCACACCGGCAAGCCGGTCTACAACGCGATCGTGTGGCAGTCGCGGCAAAGCCTGACGATCTGCGAGCAGCTGGAAGCGGACGGCTACGCATCACGGGTGCGCGAGAAGACCGGCCTGCTGATCGATGCGTATTTCTCCGGCAGCAAGATCCGCTGGATTCTCGATCACGTCGCTGGCGCCCGTGCCCAGGCGGAACGCGGCGACCTGCTGTTCGGCACGATCGACAGCTGGTTGATCTGGAATCTCAGCGGCGGCGCGCTGCATGTCACCGACATCAGCAATGCGGCGCGGACACTGCTGTTCGACATCCATACCGGCCAGTGGGACGACGAGCTGCTGCGCATGCTGGACATCCCACGCAGCATGTTGCCCCAGGTGCGCTCGTGCAGCGAGGTCTACGGCCATACCGTGGCCTTCCCCGGCGTGCCGGCCGGGGTGCCGATCAGCGGCGTGGCCGGCGATCAGCAGGCGGCGTTGTTCGGCCAGGCGTGCTTTGAACCGGGCATGGCCAAGAACACCTATGGCACCGGCTGCTTCATGCTGATGAACACGGGTACGCAGGCGGTGCCTTCGCGACACGGCTTGCTGACCACCGTGGCGTGGAAGCTGGATGGCGTCGTCGAGTACGCGCTCGAAGGCAGCATCTTCGTCGCCGGCTCGGTGGTGCAGTGGCTGCGCGATGGCTTGCGCATGCTCGAATGCGCCAGTGACTCGCAAGCCTGCGCCGAAAGCGTGGATTCCTGCGAGGGCGTGTACCTGGTGCCGGCCTTCGTCGGTCTCGGGGCACCGTACTGGCGCAGCGACGTGCGGGGCGCGATGTTCGGCCTGTCGCGGGGCACCCGCAAGGAACACGTGGTGCGCGCTGCGCTGGAATCCATGGCCTACCAGTCGCGTGATGTGTTGTCCGCGATGGAGGCCGACGCGGGCATTCCGTTGAAGGAGTTGCGCGCCGATGGTGGAGCGATCGCCAACGACTTCATGGCGCAGTTCCAGAGTGACATGCTCGGTGTGCCGGTGCTGCGCCCGAAGATCGCCGAGACGACGGCGCTGGGCGCGGCGTGTCTGGCAGGGCTGGCCGTGGGGTTCTGGGAAAGCCGTGCGCAGATCGCGAAGTTGTGGCGGATCGATCAGCGCTTCCAGCCATTGATGGCCGAACCCGATCGCGAGCGCCTGTACCAGGGCTGGCGCGATGCGGTGCATGCCACCATCGGCTTTCGCGTGGCCTGAAAAAAGAGGCCCCGGCGGCATGCGCGGGGCCTCGTTCTTCAAGCGGTGATGGCCGGCTTCAGTCGAGCGCGTAGCCGAACTGGTCCAGGAACTCGGCGGCGAAGTCGGCGTAGCCGAAGCGCTGGTTCTGCGTGCCGGGATGTTCGACCTTGAGTGCACCCATCAGCGAAGCCATGCGACCCACGGTCGGCCAGTCCTTGCCGCGCATGATGCCGAACATCAGCCCGGCGCGATAAGCGTCGCCACAGCCGGTGGGGTCGACGATCTGCCGCTCGCGGGCCGGCGGAATGTGGTGGGTCTCGCTACCGACGTGGATGATCGATCCGCGCGGGCCCTGGGTGACGATGTAAGCGGTCACCTTCTGCGCGATTTCGTCGGCGCTCCAGCCGGTGCGTGTCTGCAGCAGCTGCGATTCGTAATCGTTGACGATCACGTAGGTCGACTTGGAGATCATCGAGCGGAACTCTTCGCCGCTGAACAACGGCATCGCCTGGCCCGGATCGAAGATGAAGGGCACGCCGCGTGCGGCGAACTCGTCGACATGCTGCAGCATCGCCTCGCGGCCGTCCGGTGCCACGATCGCAAAATCGATGTCGGGGATGTCGCGTACGTGGTTTTCCTGGGCGCTGGACATCGCGCCGGGATGAAACGCGGTGATCTGGTTGTTGTCCAGATCCGTGGTGATGAAGCATTGCGGCGTGAACTGATCATCGAACACGCGCACGCTGTCCAGGCAGATCCCGCACTGCTCCATGTGCGCACGATACGGCGCGAAATCCTGACCCACCGCGGCCACCGGCAGCGGATCGCCGCCGAGCAGCTTGAGGTTGTAGGCGATGTTGCCGGCGCAGCCGCCGAACTCGCGTCGCATGCGCGGCACCAGGAACGACACATTCAGGATGTGCATCTGATCGGGCAGGATGTGGTTCTTGAACTGGTCCTGGAACACCATGATGGTGTCGTAGGCCAGCGATCCGCAGATGACGGCAGACATGATGCGCGGGAGCCCCTGGGCAGAGAATGGAAAACCGTATCGCCGCGGGACGGCGCAGGCCGCACCGGACGGCCCCGGTCAAAGGGGCGATCTTAACGCCATCCGCCCGGATTGGCGACTTTCTGGCCATCCCCGAAGCTCAGCCTGCGACGCAGAAAACGTGCTTAGGGTCGTGTTGTAGAAGGATTTCTTAACGTTATTGTCCTTGCGCATGCGGGGCACGCTGACTAGACTGGCGAGCTTACTTTTTAACCAGGCCGGACCACGGCGGACTCATGTTCAAGAAGTTTCGCGGGATCTTCTCCAACGACATCTCCATCGACCTCGGCACGGCCAACACGCTGATCTACGTGCGTGGGCAGGGCATCGTGCTGAACGAACCGTCGGTGGTGGCGATCCGCCAGGATCGTGGCCCCGGTGGTCCGCGCACGATCGCGGCGGTCGGTGGCGACGCCAAGCGCATGCTCGGCCGCACGCCGGGCAATATCGCCACCGTGCGGCCGATGAAGGACGGCGTGATCGCCGACTTCACCATGACCGAGGCGATGCTGCAGCACTTCATCAAGCAGGTGCACAAGTCGCGCTTCCTGCGCCCGAGCCCGCGCGTGCTGGTGTGCGTGCCGTGTGGCTCGACCCAGGTCGAGCGCCGCGCGATCAAGGAATCGGCCGAAGGCGCCGGCGCCCGCGACGTGTTCCTGATCGAGGAGCCGATGGCCGCGGCGATCGGCGCCGGCATCCCGGTGCACGAGGCGCGTGGCGCGATGGTGCTGGACATCGGCGGCGGCACCTCCGAGGTCGCGGTGATCTCGCTGAACGGCATCGTCTACTCGCAGTCCGTGCGTGTCGGCGGCGATCGCTTCGACGAGGCGATCATCAATTACGTGCGTCGCAACCATGGCACCCTGATCGGCGAATCCACCGCCGAGCGGATCAAGCTGCAGATCGGTTGCGCCTTCCCGCAAGCCGACGTCAAGGAGATCGAGATCTCCGGCCGCAACCTCGCCGAGGGCGTGCCGCGCATGTTCACAATCAACTCCAACGAGATTCTCGAGGCCCTGCACGAGCCGCTGGCCGGCATCGTGGCCGCGGTGAAGTCGGCACTGGAGCAGACTCCGCCGGAACTGTGTTCCGACGTCGCCGAGCGCGGCATCGTGCTCACCGGTGGCGGTGCCCTGCTGCGCGACCTGGACCGGCTGATCTCCGAGGAAACCGGCCTGCACGTGCAGGTGGCGGACGATCCGCTGACCTGCGTGGCGCGTGGCGGCGGCAAGGCGCTGGAGCTGATCGATCAGCACGGCAGCGACTTCTTCGCACCCGAATAAGGCGAGAGCCTGCTCATGGCGCGTGCGCGCGACGAATCCTCGCCGCTGTTCGCCGGCAATGCCGCGGGAACCCTGCGGCTGATCGTCTACCTGGCGCTGGCCATGGTGCTGATGGTGCTGGACCATCGCAATGGCTGGCTGTGGCGGTTGCGCGACACCGCGTCAGCCGTGGTCGAGCCGGTGTACCGCCTGGCTGGCCTGCCTGCCGTCGGTGTGCGCACGATGAGCGTGGCCTTCGCCGATCGCCAGCGTCTTACCGAACAGAACCAGCGTCTGCGCGAGGACCTGTTGCTGGCGAACGCCAAGCTCAACCGCATGGCGGCCGTGGCGGAACAGAACCAACGCCTGAAGGAATTGCTGGACACGCAGCACAGCCTCGATCTCAACGTGCAGCTGGCGCGGGTCATCGGCGTGGACCTCGGCGCGTATCGCTACCAGTTGACCCTGAACATGGGTGCCCGCGACGGCGTCCGGCCGGGCCAGCCGGTGATCGATGCCCACGGCGTGATGGGGCAGGTCAAGGAAGTTCTGCCAACCACCTCGGTGGTGATGCTGATCACCGATCCGGCGCATGCGATTCCGGTGGTGGTCGAGCGCACAGGCCTGCGCACCGTGGCCTACGGTTCCCGTGACGGCGACGAGCTGGCGCTGCCCACCATCCCGCTGGCGGCGGACGTGCGCGTCGGTGACAAGCTGCTCACCTCGGGCCTCGGTGGCCGCTTCCCGCCCGGCTTCCCGGTCGGCGACGTGCGCTCGGTGGCGCCGGCGCCCACCGGCATGTTCCTGGTCGCGCTGGCGAAGCCGGCGGCGGACATCGACCGCAGCGAGGACGTGCTGCTGCTGCATGACCAGGCCGAACCCGATGGCCCGCCTGCACCGGTCAAGCCGATGGGCCCGCCCAGCCAGCTGGCGCCTGGCGCCAGTGTCGCCGCACCGGCCGCGGCCGGCGAGGTGAAGCCATGAGCCGGCAACGCCTGAGCCAGTGGTGGTTTGCCGGCACCCTGGTATTCGCACTGTTGTCGATGCTGGTGCCGTTGCCCGGCGTGCTGGAGCCGTTCAAGCCGTACTGGCCGGCACTGTTCCTACTGTACTGGTCGCTGGAATCGGAGGACCGGGTCACCCTGGGGCTGGCTTTCATGATCGGACTCGGCGCCGACCTGCTCAACGGCGTGGTGCTGGGCGAACAGGCGTTGCGTCTGTGCGCGCTGGTCTTCATCGCCCTGCGTTTCCGTTCGCGGCTGCGCTTTTTCCCGATGTGGCAGCAGGCGCTGGCCGTACTCGCGCTGTTGTTGAACGACCGCATCCTGCTGTTGCTGGTGCGGCTGCTGGCCGGTGCCTCGCTGCCGCCGGCCAGCTGGTGGATTTCACCCTTCGTCGGCGCCGCCTTGTGGCCGTTCCTGTTCCTGCTGCTCGACGATCTGCGCGCACGGCTGCGGATCCAATGAGACACGAAGCAGTGACATGAGGATCCGGCGATCGATCAAGGACCCGCGTGGCGAAAGCCTGCTGTTCAGGCGTCGCGCCGCGGCTGCCTTCGTGCTGATCCTGCTGGGCCTGTGTCTGTTGCTGGTGCGCTTTGCCTTCCTGCAGGTGGCGCACCACGAGGAATTCGTCACCCGCTCGCAGAACAACCGGGTCAAGCCACGGGCGATTCCCCCGGCGCGCGGCCTGATCTACGACCGCAACGGCGTGCTGCTGGCCGACAACGTGCCGGCGTTCCGGCTGGAAGTGGTGCCCGAGCAGGTCAAGGACATGCCGGCATTGCTGGAACAGCTGGGCCACGTGGTGCCGCTGGACCAGGACGATCTGGACGCCTTCCACAAGCAGCTCAGGCAGAGCCGGCGCTTCGAGAGCGTGCCGCTGAAGCTGCGCCTGACCGAGGACGAGATCGACCGCTTCGCAGTCAATCGCTGGCGTTTCCCCGGCGTGGACGTGGTGCCGTACCTGACCCGGCGTTATCCGCTGGGCGAAATGTTCGCCCATGTCGTGGGCTATGTCGGGCGCATCGACGCCGACGACGTGGATCGCCTCGATCCGGTCCGCTACAAGGGCACCAGCCACGTCGGCCGCAGCGGCATTGAGCGATCCTACGAAGACATGCTGCACGGCACGCCGGGCTACGAGCTGCTGGAGGTGAACGCCGACGGCCGCACCCAGCGCGTGCTGGAAACGCATGCGCCCAAGCCGGGCAAGAACCTCTACCTCAGCATCGACGTGCGCCTGCAGAAGGCCGCCGAAGAGGCGTTCGCCGGCCGGCCCGGCGCCGCGGTGGCGATCGATCCGCGCAATGGCCAGGTGCTGGCGATGGTCAGCGTGCCCACCTTCGATCCCAACCTGTTCGTCAACGGCATCAGCCAGGCCGACTACAGCGCGTTGACCAACGATCCGGAGAAGCCGCTCTACAACCGGGCGCTGCGTGGCGTCTATCCGCCAGGCTCCACCGTCAAGCCGCTGGTCGGCCTGGCTGGCTTGGAGAGCGGCATGCGTACGCCACAGGACACTGTGGTTTCCACCGGCGTGTTCTACATTCCCGGTCAGGCCCGCGGCTATCGCGACGACCAGCGCGGCGGCGTGGGGCGCGTGGACCTGGCCGGTGCGATCGAGCAATCGGTCAACACCTATTTCTACAAGCTCGCCCTGGACATGGGCATCGACAAGCTCAGTGCCTACATGGCCAAGTTCGGCTTCGGCAAGCCGACCGGGATCGACCTGATCGGCGAGTCGGCCGGCGTGCTGCCCTCGCGCGAATGGAAAGCGGCCAACTCCAAACAGCCCTGGTATCCCGGAGAAACGGTCATCGCCGGCATCGGCCAGGGCTTCTGGGCGGTGACGCCGCTGCAGCTCGGCCATGCGATCGCCACCTTTGCCGGTCATGGCATTCCCTACGCCCCACGGCTGGTGATGGCGACCCGCGATGGCGTCAACGCGCCGCTGCAGCCATTGGCCAACCCGCCCAGCGGACCGTCGGTGATTCGAAAGCCGGCCGATTGGGATGCCGTCAACCTGGGCATGGAGCGGGTGATGTATGGCGAGCGGGGCACCGGGCGCACGCTGGTGACCGGCTTCCCCTACCGCCTGGCCGGCAAGAGCGGCACCGCGGAGCGTTACTCGCGCACCACCAATGCCTACGACGACCGCAGCAACCTGGCCTACCTGGCCAGCCGCAACCGCGCCTGGTTCGAGGTCTACGCGCCCGCGGACAACCCGCAGATCGCGGTGGCCGTGCTGCTGGAATCCGGCGCGTGGGGCGCCAGCTCGGCCGGCCCGATCGCCCGCCAGATCCTCGACGCGTGGCTTGCCTCGCACGGCGGCGTGATTCCCGACGCGGAACGCCTGCCGGTGTCGAACGCCGCGTCGGCAAGCGCTCCCGCCGAGGTTCCGAACGACGAGCAGGTCGAGGACATCCCGGCCCAAGCCACCTCAAGCGGAGACACGCCATGATCGAGGTGCTCTACGCGCGTGGCCGGCGCTTCCTGCGGCGGATACTGACCCGGCCCCGGATCGACCTGCCGCTGGCCCTGGGCCTGTTCGTGCTGGCAATCACCGGACTGGTCACGCTGTACAGCGCCGGCGACGCCCACCTGTCCCTGGTCGGCGGCCAGGCCGGTCGCTTCGTGCTGGGCGCAGGCCTGCTGCTGCTGGTGTCGCGCATCCCGCCTTCGGTGCTGCGCAGCTGGACGCCGTGGTTGTATGGCGGCAGCACCGCGTTGCTGGTGGTGGTGGCGATCCTCGGCGAGGGGCGTGGCTCGATCCGCTGGCTCGACCTCGGCTTCATGCGTTTCCAGCCGTCCGAACTGCTCAAGCTGACCATGCCGATGATGGTCGCCTGGTACCTGCACCCGCGCCAGTTGCCGCCGGGCTGGAAGGACATCGCCGTGGTCGGCCTGCTGATCGCGATCCCGGCCGGGCTGATCGCCGAGCAACCGGACCTGGGCACCGCGGTGCTGGTGACGGCCGCCGGCGCCTTCGCGCTGTTCCTGTCCGGCATGGCGTGGTGGCGGATCGGCCTGCTGGTCGGCGCGGTTGCCGGCATGATCCCGGTCGGCTGGCACTTCCTGCACCAGTACCAGCGCGACCGCGTGCTGACCCTGCTCAATCCCGAATCCGATCCGCTGGGCAACGGCTGGCACATCATCCAGTCGCAGATCGCGGTGGGTTCCGGCGGCATCTTCGGCAAGGGCTGGCAGCACAGCACGCAGTCGCGACTGGATTTCCTGCCCGAGCACACCACCGACTTCATCTTCGCGGTGTTCTCCGAAGAGTTCGGCCTGGTCGGCGTGTGCGCGCTGGTGGCGTTGTACGCCTTCATCATCGGCCGCTGCCTGTGGATCGCGATGGAGGCGCGCGATACCTACTCGCGCCTGCTTGCCGGCGCGATCGGCATGAGCTTCTTCGTCTACGTCTTCGTCAACGGCGGCATGGTCGCCGGCATGCTGCCGGTGGTCGGCGTGCCGATGCCGATGATCAGCTATGGCGGCACCTCGGCCGTCTCGCTGCTGACCGGCTTCGGCGTGCTGATGTCGATCCATGCCAACCGCAAGACGCATCTCTGAACCTCGCCAGCGCACCGTCCCGTGCGTGCCCGAAGTTGCGCGCGCCTGCGTGTTAGGCTTTCGTGGACATGGTAATTCTGTGAGCGAAACCACAACATGACAGCCACGCCTGCGCCGCGCCCGGCCCGTTTTCTCGCCGTCCTCAGCCTGTTGTGGGTGGCCGCGCTGACGCCGGTGCTGGCTGCCACCCATCCCGACCAGGCCGAACTGGTGCGCGAGGTGGCGCGGGAAACCGGCAAGAGTCCACAGGCGCTGAATGCGTTGCTGGACGGCGCGAAGATGCAGCAGAGCATCCTCGATGCGATCAGCCGGCCGGCGGAGGGCAAGCCGTGGAAGGATTACCGGCCGATCTTCCTCACCGACAAGCGCATCGACGATGGCGTGGCCTTCTATCGCGAGCACCGGGCGCTGCTGGATCAGATCGGCAGGCAGTACGGCGTGGCGCCGCAATACATCGTGGCCATCGTGGGCGTGGAGACCAGTTACGGCGGCAACACCGGCAAGTACAAGGTGCTCGACGCGCTGGTCACGCTGGGTCTGTACTACCCGCCCCGGGCGAAGTTCTTCCGCGAACAGCTGAAGGAACTGCTGAGCCTGCCGGACAACCACCTGGCCGGCCCGCTGGACACGCTCACCGGCTCCTATGCCGGCGCCCAGGGCTGGGGCCAGTTCATGCCCACCAGCATCCGCGATTTCGCGGTGGACGCGGACCAGGATGGCCATATCGATCTGCAGAATTCGCTGCCGGACATCTTCGCCAGCGTGGCCAATTACTTCGTGAAGCACGGCTGGGTCACCGGTGGTCCGGTAGCGGCGCGCGCGCAACCGGATGCGTCGGCAACACCGCCCACGGTGACCGACACCAGCCCGAAGTGGCCACTGGAGCAACTGGAGGCGTGGGGCTATGCGCCGCTGCAACCGCTGTCGCCGGCCGAACCCAGCAGCCTGCAGACGCTGGAAGGCCCGAACGGGCCGGAATACTGGTTCACCTTCCAGAACTTCTACGTGATCACCCGCTACAACCGCAGTCCGCTGTACGCGATGGCGGTGAACCAGCTGGCGCAGGCCATCGCGGCTGGCGTCGGCCCGGCGGAAGCGACGCGATGAGGCTGGCCCGCGTCGCGCTGGTGCTGGCGGCGGGCCTGCTGCTGGCCGCGTGCGGTGGCCACCGCACGAAGCCCGCTCATCGCGACGGTCATTCGCGGACGTCGCCGTCGAGCCCGTCCCGGACCGCCGGTGACGACCGCTTCGAGGACGACCTCAGCAAGCCGCAGGGCAGCCGCTACCGCGACGGCGAAGACAGCGTGCCGCCGCCACTGGACGTCAGCAAGCTGGTCGAGCCGGTGCCGAAGGTCGAGCCACGCTCGCTGTATGGCAACAAGTCGCCATACAGCGTGCGCGGAAAGAGCTATCGCGTGCTGCCCAGCGCGCGCGGCTACGACGAGCGCGGCATTGCCTCGTTCTATGGCAACAAGTTCCACGGCTACAAGACCTCCAGCCTGGAAACCTACGACATGTATGCGTTCAGCGCCGCCAGCACCACGCTGCCGCTGCCCAGCTATGCGCGGGTGACCAATCTCGAAACCGGCAAGAGCGTGATCGTGCGGGTCAACGACCGCGGCCCGTTCCACGACAACCGGCTGATCGACCTGTCCTACGCCGCCGCGGTGAAGATCGGCATCTGGCCCAAGGGCACCGGCCTGGTCGAAGTGCAGGGCATCGACCCGTCCCGGCCCGGCAAGGAACTGCCGCCGGCGCCCGTGGTCACAGGCTCACATCCCGGCATCTACCTGCAGATTGGCGCGTTCGCCGACGCGGACAACGCCGACCGCCTGGCCCAGCGCCTGCGTCAGGCAAACCTTGGCGCGGTGCAGGTCACCGACGCGGTGATCAACGGCCAGCGCGTGCGTCGGGTGCGGGTCGGGCCGCTGGCCAGCGTCGATCGCGCCGACCAGGTCAGCAGCCGGATCGAAGGCATGGGTCTGCCCCGGCCGCAGGTCGCGGTAGACTGAGCAAGATTTGCGCAACCTTTTCCACCTTGATCGACGCCCGCAACGTCGAACGCCAGACACCGGACTGAACAACACGATGAATTTTTTCCGCCGCACCCTGCTTCCGCTTGCCGCCGTCACCCTGCTGGTCGGCGTCGCCGTCGCCCAGACCCCGCCGCGCCCGTCACCGGTGCCGCGTCCGGTGGTGCCGGAGGCGCCGGTGCCTCCGCCGCCGGACGTCGACGGCAAGAGCTGGGTGCTGATGGATTACGCCACCGGCCAGATCCTGGCCAGCAAGGAGCCGGACCTGAGGCTGGAGCCGGCATCGATCACCAAGATCATGACCGACTACGTGGTCTCGGCCGAGGTCGCCAACGGCAAGGTGCACATGACCGACCCGGTGACCATCAGCGAAAACGCCTGGCGTGGCGGTGGCGCGGGCACCGACGGCTCCACCAGCTTCATGAAGCTCAACAGCCAGGTGCCGCTGAAGGACCTCCTGTACGGCATGATAATCCAGTCCGGCAATGACGCGGCGATCGCGCTGGCCGAGCACACTGCGGGCTCCGAGCAGGCGTTCGCCGGCCTGATGAATGCCTACGCCAGGCAGCTCGGCATGGTGAACTCCAACTTCGAGAACGCCTCCGGTTACCCGATCGCCAACCACTACACCACCGCGCACGACATCGCGATCCTGTCGCGCGCTCTGATCCACGATTTCCCCGACGACTACGCGATCTCCGCCATCAAGGAGTTCGAGTGGAACGGCATCAAGCAGCACAACCGCAACACCCTGCTGTGGCGCGACCCCAGCGTCGACGGCATCAAGACCGGCCACACGGCCGCCGCCGGCTACTGCCTGGCCGCCTCGGCCAAGCAGGGCGAGTCGCGGATGATCGCGATCGTGATGGGTGCAAGCAGCGAGAAGGCGCGCGCGGATTCGGCGATGGCCCTGCTCAACTACGGCTTCCGTTTCTACGAGACCCACAAGCTGTATGAAGCCGGCAAGCCGCTGGCCACGCCGAAGCTGTGGAAGGGTGCGTCCAACCAGTTGCCGTTGGGCGTCAACGAGAGCGTGCAGGTCACCGTCAAGCGCGGCCAGTACGACCAGCTGAAGGCCACCATGGACATCCCCGCCACCCTGATCGCCCCGTTCACCAAGGGTCAGCAGGTGGGCACGCTGCACATCACGCTGGACGGCAAGCCGGTGCAGAACGTACCGCTGGTGGCGTTGGCCGATGCACCGCAGGGCGGCTTCTTCTCGCGCCTGTGGGACAGCATCATGTTGTGGTTCCACAGCGACAAGAAGGCCGACGCCGAGGTGCCGGCCAAGAGCACGGACGCGAAGTAATGCAGCCGATCGACTTCACCAAGGCGAAAGAGGAAGGCAAGGGCTTCGAATTCCCCGGCGAGTTCGAGATCACCGCGGTGGGCAATTCCAGCGCCAACCTGCCCAGCCACGTGCCGCAGCTGCTGGAGCGCGCCGGCCTGCGCGTGCTGCATGAAACCGTGCGGCACCGGCACTCCGGCGCCGGCAACTATGTCTCGGTCACGGTCAGCTTCCATTGCGAAAACCGCGAGCAGTACGAAGCGGCGCATCACGCGCTGCGCGCCGATCCGGACATCCGCTACACGCATTGAAGGGAGGGATCGGCGAACGGAGTGGGGCGCACAATTTTCATGCCGCCCTGCGCTGATCGGCTCGGTTTTGCCATGCGTCCTTGACTCTCTGTGCAACGCCTCCAACTTTCCCGTTTCCCGTTTCCCGTTTCCCGTTTCCCGTTTCCCAAGGTTCCCCATGTCGTTGCCGCTGAAAATCCGTCGCCTCGGTCGCCAGCCCTACGCGGCGACCTGGCGGGCGATGAGTGCGTTCACCGACAACCGCACCGCGGACACGCCCGACGAACTGTGGCTGCTGGAGCATGACCCGGTGTTCACCCTGGGCCAGGCCGGCAAGATGGAGCACGTGCTGGCGCCGGGCGACATCCCGGTGATTCCGGTCGATCGCGGCGGCCAGGTGACCTATCACGGGCCGGGCCAGATCGTCGGCTATCCGCTGATCGACCTGCGCCGGGTCGGCGTTGGCGTGCGCGAGCTGGTCCACCGGATCGAGCAGTCGCTGATCGATACGCTGGCGCACTGGAACGTCAGCGCCGCGCGCCGCGAAGGCGCGCCGGGTGTCTACGTGGACGAGGCCAAGGTTGCTGCACTGGGTCTGCGCGTGCGCCGCGGTTGCAGCTTCCACGGGCTGGCCTTCAACGTGGCCATGGACCTGGAGCCGTTTCACCGCATCAACCCTTGCGGTTACAAGGATCTGGCGGTCACGCAACTGCTAGACTTGGGCGGCCCTTCAAGCCTGGCCACGGTCGAGGACGTGCTGGTGGCGCAGTTCTGTCGCCAGTTCGGTTTCGTAGCCGAGCCTGCAGCTTCCCTATTACCCGAACTCCCCGCGCGCGCGGCGGTCTGAGCTTTCTACATGAGCGAATCACCCACATCGTCGACCCGGGTCATCCCGATCACCGTGGTCGGCAACGCCCCGGCCGGTGAAAAGCAGCTGGGCAACGACAAGATCGCGCTGAACCGCGCCGGCTTCGACACTGCCGTGCCGACCCTGCGCAAACCGTCGTGGATCCGGGTGCGTCTGCCCCAGGGCAACGCGGTGCAGCAGCTGAAGGCGCGCCTGCGCGAGAACTCGCTGGTCACCGTGTGCGAGGAAGCGTCCTGCCCGAACATCCACGAATGCTTCAGCAAGGGCACCGCCACGTTCATGATCCTGGGCGAGGTGTGCACCCGGCGCTGCTCGTTCTGCGACGTGGCGCATGGCCGCCCGCTGCCGCCGGACACGCTGGAGCCGGCGCGACTGGCCGAGACCATCCGCGACATGCGCCTGAAGTACGTGGTGATCACCTCGGTCGATCGTGACGACCTGCGCGACGGCGGGGCCGAACATTTCGCCGCCTGCATCCGCGCCACGCGCCACGCCAGCCCGAACATCCGGATCGAGATCCTCACCCCCGACTTCCGCGGCAAGGGCCGCATGGAACGGGCGCTGGAGGTGCTCAAGGATTTCCCGCCGGATGTGTTCAACCACAACCTGGAAACGGTGCCGCACCTGTACCGCGAGGTGCGTCCGGGCGCCGACTACCAGTGGTCGCTGGACCTGCTCAAGCGCTTCAAGGCGCAGCATCCCGACGTGCCGACCAAGTCCGGCATCATGCTCGGCCTGGGCGAGACGTATGACCAGGTGATCGAGACGCTGCGCGATTTACGCGCCCATGACGTCGAGATGATCACCATCGGCCAGTACCTGCAGCCCACGCCCCACCATCATCCGGTGGTGCGCTACTGGACCCCCGAAGAATTCGACATGCTGCGCGAAGCCGGTGAGGCGATGGGCTTCCATCACGTCGCCTCCGGCCCGCTGGTACGTTCGTCCTACCACGCCGACCTGCAGGCCCATGCAGCCGGTGTCACCGAGACAGCCTGAGAGCCTCCATGAAATTTCGTCCCGCGCTGTTCCTGCTGCTAGCCCTTGCCGCCACCGGCGCCCAGGCACAGTCCGCCGCCGACATGGGCGCGGGCAAGCCGCGCAAGGCAGCCACCTGGCCGCTGACTTCGACGCCGGAGGAAGCGCAGGCCGCGCAGCTGTCGGCGCGCTTCCTGACCCGCTTCCACTACGACGCGCAGCCGCTCGATGACGCGATGTCGGCGCGCATCTACAACGCCTACTTCAAGTTGCTGGACAGCGAGAAGGTGTTCTTCACCCAGGCCGACATGGCCAAGTTCGCACCCAGCAAGACCAAGCTGGACGACGCGATCTGGAACCAGGACCTGTCCGCGCCGTTCGCCATCTTCAACGCCTACGTGCAGCGCGCCGTGGAGCGGATGACCTACGCCCGCGGCCTGCTCAAGCAGGGCTTCGACTTCTCCGCCGAGCAGAGCTACACCTTCGACCGCGAACACGCCGACTGGCCGAAGGACCAGGCCGAGCTGGACGAGCTGTGGCGCAAGCGCACCATGAACGACTGGTTGCGCCTGAAGCTGGCCGGCCAGGACGACGCGGACATCCGCAAGACGCTGGACAAGCGTTACGCCGCCTACATCGAACGGATCAGGCAGCTCGACGGTCAGGACGCGTTCCAGACCTTCATGACCGC
This sequence comes from Rhodanobacter sp. Root179, assembly GCF_001428465.1. Classification (NCBI taxonomy): domain Bacteria; kingdom Pseudomonadati; phylum Pseudomonadota; class Gammaproteobacteria; order Lysobacterales; family Rhodanobacteraceae; genus Rhodanobacter; species Rhodanobacter sp. Root179. The sequence goes on from NZ_LMHR01000050.1 coordinate 15,526, forward strand.
GTACGCCGAAACCACCGACCCGCACACCGATTACCTCGGCCCGCGCGCGGCCGAGAACTTCGACATCTCGATGAAGCTGTCGCTGGAAGGCATCGGCGCGGTGCTGCAGGCGCGTGACGACTACACCCAGATCCGCGAGCTGGTGCCCGCCGGTCCGGCCGGCAAGTCCGGCAAGGTCCAGGTCGGCGATCGCATCGTCGGCGTCGGCCAGGGCGACAACGGCCCGATCGTCGACGTGATCGGCTGGCGCCTCGACGACGTGGTCAACCGCATCCGCGGCAAGAAGGACACCGTGGTGCGGCTGGAAATCCTGCCCGCCGACGCGGGCGTGGACGGCAAGCACGAGATCGTCACCCTGGTGCGCAAGAAGGTCAGCATCGAGGAGCAGGCAGCGAAGAAGAAGGTCGTCGAGATCAAGGACGGCGGCGTCACCCGCAAGATCGGCGTGATCGACCTGCCCACCTTCTATTCCGACTTCGGTGCACGCAGCGCCGGCGACAAGAACTTCAAGAGCGCGACCCGCGACGTGGCCCGCCTGCTCGGCGAGCTGAAGCAGGAAGGCGTGCAGGGCGTGGTGGTCGACCTGCGCAACAACGGCGGCGGTTCGCTGGCCGAAGCCAACTCGCTGACCGGCCTGTTCATCGACAAGGGCCCGGTGGTGCAGGTGCGCGACTCCAAGGGCCAGGTCGAGCAGCAGGGCGACGACGACCCGGGCATGGTGTGGAGCGGCCCGCTGGCGGTGCTGGTCAACCGCGGCACCGCGTCCGCCTCGGAAATCTTCTCCGCGGCGATCCAGGACTACCACCGCGGTCTGATCATCGGCGAGCCCACCTTCGGCAAGGGCACCGTGCAGAACCTGGTCGACCTGGACCGCTTCGCCCAGAGCGACGACGAGAAGCCGCAGCTGGGCGAGCTGAAGATGACCATCCAGGAATTCTTCCGCATCAACGGCGGTTCCACCCAGCTGAAGGGCGTCACCCCCGACATCGCGTTCCCGAAGAACGGCGACGAGAAGGACTTCGGCGAGTCCACCTACGAGAACGCGCTGAAGTGGACCCAGATCGCGCCGGCCGACTACCAGGTGGTGGCGAATTTCGCCGACTACCTGCCGCGGCTGGAGAAGCTGCACGCCGACCGCGTGGCGCAGTCGCCGGCGTGGAAGCTGATGCTGGACGAACTGGCCCAGTACCGCACGATGCGGGCGAAGACCTCGATCTCGCTGAACCTGGCCACCCGCGAAGCCGAGCGCAAGAAGCTGGAGGCGATCCAGGCCGACTTCCGCGCACGGCACAAGGCCATCGACGGCACCGACGCCTCGCTCGCCGACGAGGCCAGCAGCCTGGACGACGGCCTGAACGCGAACGAGCGCAGCCTGAAGAGCGAGCTGAAGCAGGAGAAGGACGCCAAGAAGGCCAAGGACGTGCAGCTCAACGAAACGGCGCACATCCTGTTCGACGCGATCGGCATGATCAAGGCCGATCCGAAGCTGGCCAGCGAAGTGCTGCCTTACGGCGGCAAGTCGGGCGTCAGCGTGGTGAATGCCCAGCCGGACACGTCCGGCGTGCTGCAGCAGCACTGAGTCGATCCGCGCGGCAACAGCGGCAAGCCTGAAAGGAGGCGGTGCATGGCACCGCCTCCTTTTTCATGGGCGATAGCCCAGCCGCTCAATCCATGGCTGCAGCACGGGCAGCACCGGCTCGAACTGCCGGCGATAGTTCTGCCAGCGCCCCACCGCCCGCCGATGGACGCCCTCGGTCACCTGAGCATAACTGGGCGTGCTGATGAAACGCTTGCCCCGTGCATGTTCGGCGAAGCGGGTCATCGCCGCGGTGTCCGTTGTTTCGAGGAAATCCCCCAGCCGGGCGAGCTGCTCGTCCAGCCCGCTGACCACCGATTCGTAGCGCCACTCCAGCACGGCGGGCGCGAATACCTCGGCGTCGGCAAACCATTGCTCGAACGCGTGGGCGTAACCCTGCGCCAGTCGCGGCAGTGACGAGCACAGCATCATGAAGGCCGGCGAACGGAACGACTGCATGTAGCAGCTGAGCAGCACGTCGCAGGGATGGCGCAGGCACAGGATGATGGGCGCGTGCGGAAACAGCCGCATGATCATCGGCAGGCACAGCATGTTGAGCGGATTCTTGTCGACCAGGCGTCGCTCGCCCAGATCGGGTGCGACCCGTCGCGCCTGCCGCCAGTACACGCCGCGCAGTTGATCCGCATCCTGCTGGCTCAGTTCCGCCAGGTCCGCCGGATAGCGCTGGCCGACCAGCTGCATCGCCTCGATCAGGTCATGCACGTGGGCGCGCTCGTCCATCGAGCGGAAGTCCGGATGGGCGTCGAGCATCTGTTCCAGCAAGGTGGTGCCCGAGCGGGGAAAGCCGACCACGAAGACCGGGCTGTGCCGGGCGTCGGGGGCGGCCAGCAGGCGCCAGCGGGCATGCCCGTTGCGGCCGACCCGCTCGGCGCTCACCTGCAGCGGCCGGCTATCGGCCGCCAGCAGTTCCGGCACCACGTGGCGGGCGATCTCGCGCTGGGCGCTGTGCGCCTGCTGCAGGGCTTGCCACGCTTCGGCGTAGTGACCTTGTCGATCAAGCGCGGAGGCCAGCCCGAAGGAGGCGCCGGCCCGGCTCTCGTCGTCGCGCGCGCTGGCCAGCGCGCGGGCCTGCAGCGTCGCCGCCGCGGCCGCCTCGCCTGCGCGCATCGCCATCGCGGCGTGCGCCCGCCAGCCTTCGGCGCGCGCCTGTTCCGCCTGCGCGGGCAGGGCCTCGAGCGCATCGATGGGCAACTGCTGCAATGCTTCCCGCGCTGCGTCGAGCCGGTTGTTCCGTTCATGCAACAGCACGCGCTGCGCCGCGATGCGCAGGCGCATGATCGTGGCCGCCGGTTCGGCCGGCAGCTGCGCCCGGGCCAGCGTGCGCAGCGCGGCGTCCAGCTCGCCCTGGACGGAAAGCATCGCCGACAGCAGCAGGGCATGCTCGGCCGTTTGCGGCGGCCAGTCGCCGGCGCCGTCCAGCAGCGCTTCCTGTTGGGTGTTGTCGCCGCAGACGTGGCAGGCGTGGGCTGCCTGCAGGCGGGCCTCGATGAAATGCGGCGACAGCTGCACGGCGTCCAGCAGGCTCTGCCGGGCGGCCAGCCACTGCCGCTGCTGGATGCGCAGCAGGCCGAGGTTGTAGTGCACTTCGGCATCGTCGGGTGCCAGCGCCAGCGCCGTCAGCAAGGCCTGTTCGGCCTCGGCCAGGTCGCCTGCTTCGCGGCAGACCACGGCGAGGTTGTTCCAGTGTGCGGAAACCTCCGGTCGCAACTGCGCCAGCCGACGGAAGCTCGTCGCGGCCTGCTGCACGTGGTCGCAGGCCTGTTGCGCCAGGCCGAGCAGCAACAGCACGGCTTCGTCATCCCGCCACGACGGCGTGGCCTGCCCGGCGAGGGCGATGACTCGCTCCGGTTCGCCGGCGTTCCAGGCCGCGGCCATCGCCCTGGCCAGATCCGTCGCAGTGGACATGCGTGCTCCGTCGTTCATCCCAGTACGCATTATGCAAGAGGGCCGCGACGGATCGCGGCCCTCCTGGGCGGGCGCTGCGGAACTTCCGCAGCGCCCGGTTGCAGCGGGACCTCAGAACTTGATCGTGGCGCGCACCCAGTAGTAGCGGCCGAGCACGTCGTAGGTGGCGGTGTCGACGTTGTAGTTTCCGCCGTTCTGGTAGATCAGCGGCGGCAGCTTGTTGCTGAGGTTGTCCACACCCACGTCGAAGCGGGTGTGGATCGACGGCACCGCATAGCCCAGCTGGATCGAGTGGTACAGCACCGAAGCCATCGGGATGTTCACCCCGGCGACCGCCGCGTCACCGTTGAGCGCGGTCAGCCGGTGCACGTAGCGCGACTGCCACTGGGCATTCCAGTTGCCCTTGTCCCAGTTGAGCGTGAGCGTGCCGCGCCAGCGCGAGATGTTGCCGAACTGCGGAGTGAACGTGCCGGCGTAGTTGACCGTCTTCGCGCCGGGCTCGCCGGGCGTGGCGTTGACGTTGTAGGTCGAGGTGTAGCTGGTGTTGAGGCCGGCGCGGAAGTTGCCGGGGTCCATCCCGCCCAGGTCGAAGTGCGGGATCTTGTAGCGCAAGGTGTAGTCGATGCCGCTGGTGCTGGTGTTGCCCAGGTTGACCACCGGCGTGTTGATCAGGAACACCTGGCCCGGTTGCCGGCTGGTGTTGTCCTCGCGCTGGATGAACGAGCAGTACGGGCTGCTGGCGTTGTTGTAGCAGGAGCTGACCACGGTGTCGGCCTGGATCGCGGTCAGCGTGTCGGACAGGTAGATGTGCCAGAAATCGAGGCTGGTCGACAGGCCGGGGATCCAGTCCGGATCGTAGACCAGGCCGATATTGACCGACTTGCCCTTTTCGGGCTTCAGTTTCGCTCCCACCGTGTTGGCGCCGGAGTAGAACGTGTTGACCTGCGCCGGCGAGTTGCCGGCCCAGTTCACCGGCACGTACTGGCAGGCGGCCGCGTGCGCCGCCAGCTCGTCCGCGGTGCGGCCCACGCAGGGGTCGTTGAGGTTCGGCTGGACCAGGGTGCGGCCGTCGTAGAGCTCGTTGAGGTTCGGCGCGCGGAACACCTGCGAGATCGTGCCGCGCAACAGCAGCTGGGCGGTGGGGCGCCACTCGATCGCGACCTTGCCGTTGGTGGTCGTGCCGGTGGTGCTGTAGTTCGAGCTGCGGATGCCCAGGTCGAGGTTCAGCGAGTGCGCCCAGGGCTGGTCGGCCAGCAGCGGGATCAGCGTTTCCGCGTAGACCTCCTTGACGTCGAAGTCGCCGCGCCCGGGCGAGCCGCAGGCTTCCTGCAGGATCTGGCAGGTGGTGGTCACCGGGTCCAGCACGGCAAAGTCGCTGACCGTGTAGTTCATCATCTGCTTGCGGTACAGCGCGCCGGCGGAGAGCTGCATCGCGCCGGCCGGCAGGTCCCACAGCTCGCCGCTGGCGTTGAACTGGGCCTGCTTGGTGGACTGGGTGAAGACGTAGATGGGCGTCTTCACGCCCTTGCTCAGCTGGTCGCCGACGCTGGCCTGGTCGAAGATGTTCGCACCGGCGTCGACGGCGGCCTGCAGCGACGGGATGTCCACCTCGTTGGTGTCGCGCTGGTCGCGCTTGGTGTGGCTGTAGTTGATCGAGGCGTCCCAGATCCAACTGCTGTCCTGGCCGAAGTTGCCGCGCAGGCCCGTGTTGATCTGGGCGGTGTTGGTCTTGTAGCTATGCACGCGGGTGCCGGCGCCGGTCAGGCGGGTCTGGAAGCTGTAGCCGCTGTCCGGGTCGCCGGGCACGGCGCCGTGGCTGAAGGTCACGCCGAACGGATTGATCGGATTGTCCGACGAGATGATCAGGCCGTCACCGGTACCCACCGGCGAGGGCGCATCCTGTCCGCTGGATTCCGTGCGGTTGTAGAACGCGTCGACGAAGCCGGTGAGGCTGTCGGTGAAGTTGTAGCTGCCCAGCACGAAGCCGTTGGTGCGCTTCTGCGCGGTCTGGATGTAGTTGAGCGCGGCGTAGTTGTAGGTGTCCGAGCCGAGCCGGCAACGGTAGTCGGCCTGGCTGGAGCCGTCGCCCTGGGCCAGCGTCACCATGGCGGTGTCGGTCGCCGGATCGATGTCGCAGCCGTACTGCGCGGCGATGGCGGAGGGCACCTGGATGCGGCCGGTCGGGATCGAGCTGGAACCGGCGGCCACCACGGATCCACCGGACAGGTACAGCTGCTGCCTGGAGAACTTGCGCCGGGAGGCGAGCGTTTCGTCGTACTTGTTGTAGTCGAGGCCGGCCGCGATGCTGAACTTGTCACCGGTGGCGCCGGCGGTCAGGTTGAAGCCACGGCGCTGGGAGTCGCCGTGGCTGGAAATGCCGTCGTTCAGGCTGATCTGGGCGCCCTGGAAATCCTTGCGCAGGATGAAATTGACGACGCCACCGATGGCGTCCGAGCCGTACACCGTGGAGGCGCCCTCGGCCAGCACGTCGACCCGGTCGATCATTTCCGGCGGGATCAGGTTGATGTCCGGGTTGGACATGCGCTGGCCGTTGACCAGCACCAGGGTGCGGTTGATGCCCAGGCCGCGCAGCGAGACGCGCGAGGCGCCATCGCCGGCTTCCAGCAGGGGGCTGGCCACGCCGCCGCCGTTGCTGTTGTTCGCCGGGTTGGTGGCATTGCCGGAGATGCTCGGCATCTGCTGCAGCACGTCGCCCAGAACCGGCTTGCCGGAGTTGGTCAGCGTGGCGCGATCCAGCGTCACCACCGGGCTGGCCGTCTCGACTTCCACGCGGCGGATCAGCGAGCCGGTCACCACGACCGACTGCAGGGTCTTGGCCTTGTTCTTGGACGGTGGCGTGTTCTGGTCCGTCGAGGACGGCGTATCGGCCGGTGGCGTCTGCGTTTGCGCCTGGGCCAGGCCGGCGATCGTCAGCGCGCCGGCGGTCAGGGCCAGGCGCACCGCCAGTGACAGGTGGTTCATGCCGTATTTCATTTGGTCTCCCCAGTGGTTGTTGGTAGTCCGTTCCCAGCCTTCGATCTTTGTCGAGTCCCCCCCCGGGCACCGTCGCGCGAAGTGACGCTGTTCGTCAACGTCGTGCAACCGCCCGAAGATTACTCCGAGATACGCTTCCGCGCGCAACCGGCAGAAAAAGGTTTGGCCGTCTTTTCGCCAGCAGCCGATCAGGCCTGCGTCGAAGGCGGCGCCGCCGGCTGGCCGGCGCGGTTGAAATCGCCGATGGCAGCGACCAGGTCGGCCACCGCCGCCCGCTCCGCCTCGCTGAGGTCGGGGTTCCAGCTGTCCAGGATCAACACCACGCGGTCGCGGTCGCTGTGGTTCCACGCCTCGTGTTCGAAGGTGTCGTCGAAGGTGACGCAGCGGCCTTCCTGCCAGACGTGCGTCTCGCCGCCCACGCGCAAGGCGCAGTCCGCCGGCACGATCAGCGGCAGATGGGTGACCAGGCGGGTGTTGGTGACGCCGCGGTGGGGCAGGATATGCGTGCCGGGGCGCAGCACCGAGTACAGCGTTTCCGGCGCGTGTTCGCGAATCCGCACCAGCGGCAGCGAGTCCAGCAGCGCGCTGGTCTGTGGGCAGTGCAGGCAGTGCGCGTCGTGGCGCACGCCATGCCGCTGGAAGAAGAACGCGTCCCACGCCGCGTCCTGCGGACCGGAGGCGGCCAGCAGCTCGGCCGCCACGGCCGCGCTCGAAGGCGCGCCCAGGAACGGCACCAGGGTGTCCGCCGCATGCGCCAGCACCGCGCGCAGTTCCTCGCGGATCGTGTCGCAGGCTGCCTCCAGCCGCGCATGCGCCGGAAAACGTTCGGGCGGATAGAAGGTCTGGCTGGGGATGCTGGGGAAGTACAGGAATTTCGGCCGCTGCCGCGGGTCCGGCAGGTTGGCCGCCTGCTCGCCGAGATAGATCGCCAGGCACTGGTCGACGCGGGCCAGCTCGGAGCGTCCGTAGCGCTGCCGCAGCGGTTCGATGATCGCGTCGAACAGTTCGCGCCGAGCGGCCGCCACGAAGCGCGTGGCGTGCTTCACCGCGTCGCGCAGGCCGGGCGCCGTGGTGTCGTCGCTGAGCCAGCGCCCCTGCGCCTGCGCGGTGTCGATCGCGCCGAGATAGGCCAGCATCGCGGCATGCCGGCTGCCTTGGCGCTCGAGCGCCACGCCCAGGCGCAGCCCCGCCACGAACAGGCCGGGCGCGAGCTGCAGGGCCTTGCCCAGGCTGTCGACAGCGTCGGGCCATGCGCCGGCCAGCATCTGCAGCTCGCCCAGCCGATGCAGCACGCCGGCGTCCTGCGGCTCGGCGCGATGCGCCGCCTGCAGCAGCTCGAGCGCACCCGCCGCGTTGCCCGCCGCCCACTGGCGGTCGGCCAGGAACTGCAAGGCCTCGGCATCGTGGGGCTGGCGTTCGAGCAAACGCCGGAAAGCAACCTCGGCTGCGGCCAGGTCGCCGCGCTGCCACGCGGCGAGCGCCTGCTCGCGGCAGCTCGCGGAGGTGGCATCGGGTGGCTGGTTCATCGGCAGGCTCGCTGTGGCGGCTCGCCGATGATCACGGGAACGCGGGCTGAGCGCCAGCGCCCCGCGCAGCCGCTATTTCTTCGCCGCCTGCTGCTTCGCCCGCTGCTGCTTCATCCATTGCTGGTACTCCCCGACGTAAGGCGCCTCGCGCAGCACCTTCGAACGCGGGTCGATCACCAGCAGGCTGCCCGCCGGCACCTGCAGCTGGCCGCTGCCGTCGCTCATCGGCACGGTGTGCACGGTGTCGCCCACCTGCACCTCGATCGGCATCGGGAACGGCTTGCCGTGCTCGGTGACCCAGCGCAGCTTCAAGGTGTCGCCCACGCGCTGCTCGTCCAGGCGCGGCAACGCGGCGTCACGCAGGTAGACGTCGAAGAACCAGTCGAGCTTGCGCCCGGTGATCCTGTCGACGATCGCCACGTAGTCCCGGGTGCTCGAATAGCGCGGCCGGAAGTTGCCCGGCTTCGGGTCGGGCCGGCCGTAGACCAGGCTGCGGATGCTCGCGAAGAAGTCCTTGTCGCCGATCAGCTGCCGCAACGTGTGCAGCATCAGCGAGCCCTTGTAGTAGATGTCGTTGCCCGGGCCGTGCTCGGCGTCGTACACCTCGTGTTCGTCCTGGCTGTGGCCGGAAACGACCGGGTACTTGTTGCGCAACGACATGCGCTCGGTGTGCAACATCGCGAAATACGCCATGTCGCCGTGCAGGTACTGGCCGTACAGCGGCTGCATGTAGGTGCCGAAACCCTCGTGCAGCCACATGTCGTCCCAGTCGGCATTGGTCACCTGGTTGCCGAACCATTCGTGCGAGAACTCGTGCTGCAGCAGCCAGTCGAAGCCGTATTCGCTGCGCGGATAGCCGTTGCCGTAGGCGTTGATGGTCTGGTGTTCCATGCCCAGGTGCGGGGTTTCCACCACGCCCATCTTCTCGTCGCCGAACGGGTAGGGACCGATCTGCTGCTCGAAGAAATCCAGCATGCGCGGGAACTCGCCGAACAGCCGCTGCGCGCCTTCCGCATGCTCGGGCAGGTACCACAGCTCCAGCGGGATGGTGTTGCCGTAGCGGCTGGCGTAATCGCCCTTGAGCAGCTTGAACGGGCCCACGTTGATCGAGATCGCGTAGGTGTCCGGGTGCTTGGCGCGCCAGTGATAGGTGTGCTGGTCGCCGTGGTCGGTGATGCCGATCAGCACGCCGTTGCCGGGCGCGGCCAGCGTCTTCGGCACGGTGATCCAGGTGTCGACCAGGTCGGGTTCGCCCTGCGGCTGGTCGATGCACGGCCAGAACAGGTCGCAGCCTTCGCCTTCGACCGCGCTGGCCACCCACGGCTGGCCGTCGGCGGTGTGGCTCCACACGAAGCCGCCGTCCCACGGCGCGTGCTTGGCCACGTGCGGCTTGCCGCCGTAGCGCACGGTCACGCTGACCTTGCCGCCGGCCGCGAGCGTGCCGGGAAGCTGCACGCGCAGGCGGCCGTCGGGGTTGCTCCAGCGGCTGGCGGCCAGCGGCTTGCCGTCGAGCTCGATGCCGCTGATCGGCAGGTTGCGATCCAGGTCCAGCAGCAGCACGTCGGTGGCCGACTTCGCGGTGAAGCTCAGCGTGGCGCTGGCGTCGATGCGCTGTTTTGCGGCGTCGACGGTGAAGTGCAGGTCGGCATGATCGAAATGCACCCGCGCCTGTTCGGCCGGCATCACGCCGCCGGAATTCATGGTCAGCGCGGTCAGCGCCGGCTGGGTGGCGGTGTCGGCCGCGGCGCTGCCGAAACTGGCAAGGCCGAGTGCGACGCCGAGGGCAAGCAGATGCAGGCGAGCGGACATGGGATGGCTTCCGGGGAGGGTATCTCCGGCAGCATGCAATCTTTCAGCGACGGGCGACAACGCCAGAAGTCATGGCCGGACGTGATGTCTCCGCGCCGGTTTGCTCAACCGGCGTAGCGCTGCTGCAGGTAGGCGAACATGGCACGCACGCCCATCGCCTCGCCGCCACGGGGACGGCCGGGGCGATCCGCGTCGTTCCAGGCGTAGGTGTCCAGGTGCAGCCACGGCGTGCCGTCCGGCACGAAACGCTCCAGGTACAGCGCCGCGGTGATCGCGCCGGCATGACGCGACGGGCCGGCATTGGCGAAGTCGGCCAGGTACGAGTCGAGCATCTTGCGGTACGGCCGCCACAACGGCATCTGCCACAGCGGATCGTCGACCGCGCGACCGGCGGCCAGCAGCGCGGCGGCCGCGGCGTCGTCGTTGGCGAACAGCGCGGGCAGGTCCGGGCCCAGCGCCACGCGGGCGGCACCGGTCAGCGTGGCGAAGTCGAGCAGCAGGTCGGGCTGCTGCTCGGCGCCGTAGGCCAGCGCATCGCACAGCACCAGCCGGCCCTCGGCGTCGGTGTTGTCGACTTCCACCGTGTGGCCGGCGCGGGTGGTGATCACCTCGCCCGGGCGCATCGCGTTGCCGGCCACCGCGTTCTCCACCGCGGGCACCAGCAGGGTCAGCCGCACCGGCAGGCTGGCCTGCATCACCAGCCCGGCCAGCGCGATCGCGTGGGCGGCGCCGCCCATGTCCTTCTTCATCCAGCGCATGCCGTCGGACGATTTCAGGTCGAGCCCGCCGGTGTCGAAGCACACGCCCTTGCCGACCACGACCAGTCGCGGGTGCTCCTTGCGACCCCAGCTCAGTTCGACCAGCCGCGGCTCGCGATGGCTGGCGCGGCCCACCGCGTGGATGGTCGGGAAATTCGCCTTGAGCAGCTCGTCGCCGACCCAGTCGCGCACCTTGGCCTTGTGCGTTTTGCCGAGCCGGCGGATGGCGTCGCTCAACTGCTCCGGACCCATGTCCTCGGTCGGCGTGTTGACCAGGTCGCGGACCAGCGCGGTGGCCTCGACCAGCGGCGCCAGCGCCTGCAGCTCGGCGGCGCTCACCGCGAGTTGCGCCGGCGCGCGCTTCGGCTGGCGATAGCGATCGAACTGGTACGCGCCCAGGGCCCAGCCCAGCGCCGCCTGGCTGCGATCGTCCAGCACACCTTCGTCGGCGAGGTGGTAGGTGGCTTCGGGCAGGCCGAACGGCAGCGCGGCCAGCGCCGCCAGCGGCTGCCGCGGCTCCGCCCCGACCAGCACGCGCACCAGCTTGCCGGCCGCATCGGACAACAGCGCGAACGTGCCCGGCGCCGCCGCGAAACCGCTGTCGCCCAGCCAGCGCTTCTGCGCGGCGGTGAGCCGCCGCTTGCTCGCGGCGTAGTGCGCGGCGTCGGTGGTTTCGATGGCGATGCTGTGACGGTTGCCGGACTGGCGTTCGATCAGGGCGGACATGCGGGTTCCTTCGGACTGGCGCCGGCAATGCTGCCGGACTCGACGAATGGCTTTCGGCGACGGGCCAAAACGCCAATGATGCGCGCAATCGCCGCCGCTTGCCTACACGCCGCTGCCGGGAGATCTACGGGCGGGAGATCTACGGGCGGGAGATCTACGGGATGGGGTGCTGCGCTTCGAGCCAGTCGGCCAGCGCGGTCATGTCGCGCAGGTCCAGTTCGGGTGGCTCGCCCATGTCGTCGGGCCAGCGGGCGCCTTCGCGATTGAGCCAGGCGGTGCGCAGCCCGGCGTCGCGGGCGCCGGCCACGTCCATCGACGGATCGTCGCCCACGTGCAGGATCTGCTGCGCCGGCACGCCCAGCCGCTCGGCGGCGGCCAGGAAGATCCGCGCGTCCGGTTTGGCCATGCCGCTGTCGCGGGCGCAGATGTGATGGACGAAATGCGCGTGGATGCCGATGCGCTGCAGGTCGGCGTTGCCATTGGTCAGGCTGGCCAGCGGCCAGCGCGCGGTGATCCGCCGCAGCGCGGGCAGGCTGTCCGGATACAGCTCGACGCTGTTGCGGGCGGCGAAATAGATTTCCCACAGCGCGTCGATCGGCGCGTCGGCCACCCCGCAGCTGGCGAACGCATGCTGCAGGGTGAGCTGGCGCTGGGTGGTGAAGTCGTGCGCCAGGTCGAGCCTTTCGGCGGCGACCCGCGCGCGCAGCTCGCGCATCGCGGCGATCGGCCACGCCTGCGCCACCTCGGGATGGTGTTGCCGCAGCCAGGCGTCCACTGCCTGGTCGGCGCGTTCCAGGGCCGGCAGCACCGGCCACAAGGTGTCGTCCAGGTCCAGCGTCAGCGCGAGTATCGGCGCCACGCCGGCGCTCAGAGCTTGCTGATGCGCAGCACCTGGCCCAGCTTGATCTGGTCGCCCTTCAGGTGGTTCCACTCGCGCAGCTGGGCCACGTCGACCGAGTGGCGCTTGGCGATCGTCGACAGCGTGTCGCCCTTGACCACCTTGTAGGTGGTCGTGGTCTGGCTGGTGCTGGCGCTGACCTTGCCGAAATTCGCGCTGTCGTTGCGGCTGACCGTGGTGGCGCTGCCGCTGGCGTGCGCCGTGCTGGTCACGCTGACGTCGCTGACGCTGCCCTGGATCTTGCTCAGGCGCGCGTTCTGCTTCTTGTCGTCCTCACGCTTTTCCACCGCCATGCGCGCGGCCAGCGTATCGGCCGAGGTCGGCGCGATGGCGGCGCGTGCCGCGTAGGTGGCGCCCGGCGCCGACACCGGCGTGCCATGGGGAACGCGGGCGCCGACCTCGGCCAGGATCCTGCTGCGGCGCGAGCTGTCCAGCGCGACGAGCGCGCCGCCATCCTGGTACGGCAGCACCGCATGCTTGCGCAGCGCGGCCTTGCCCGGCTCGCTCTGCACGAAGTCGACGAAGGCCTGCGCCTGGCTCGCCTTCGGGCTGCTCGGGTTGGTCACCAGGTACAGCGGGATGAACAGCGGATAGCTGCCGTCGGCGATGTTCGCCACGGTGGCCCGCTTGCCGTTGACCGGAATCGCCTTCAGCTTCGCGTTGCCGCTGATGCCGGACAGCGTGGCCACGCCAAAGCCGTTCGGGTTCAGCGCGATGCCTTCTTCCAGCTTGCGCGTGTTGACGTACAGTCGCGGCGCGGCCACCGGCTGGTTGCCGCGGCCGAACAGCAGGGTGCGCAGGCTGTATTCCACGCCGTCGCCGGGGCTGGCCACCGCGTACACGTCGATCGGCGCGTTGCGGCCGCCGACTTCGCTCCAGTTGTGGATCTTGCCGTAGTAGATGTCGTGCACCTGCTTCAGCGTGAGTCCGCTGATCGGGTTCGACGACTGGGTGACGATCACCAGGCCGTCCCACGCCACCGGGGTGAAGGTGAGGCGGGCGTTCTGCGCGCTGTTGTCGGACGGGCGTGCGCTGCCGGCCAGGTCGGCGGTGCCGCTGGCCACCGCGTCGATGCCCGAGGCGGTGTTGAACGGCTGCAGTTCGATGCGGCCATGGCCGCTCTTCTCCCACGCCTTGGCCACTTCGCCGACCACGCCGTTGGCCGTCGCCACGTCACCACGCCAGACCAGGCTGCTCTTGGCCGGCGCGCTCGCCTTTGCCTTGGGATGGCTCTTGGCGACGGCGGGAGTGGTGAGGCAGGCCCCGATCAGGGCGACGGACAGCAGGCGGACAAGACGAACGGACATGGTGGCGGAGAACCCCGGCGTGATGATGGTTGGATGTTTTTGACGCGAGTATGGCGCCTCGCGGGCGCACGCAGGCTGAAGCGATGCGGGTATTTCATCGGCCCGGGTGCGGAACATCAAGCACTTTCATGCATTTGCGCTCCCTCGGCGGTCCGGCCTGTGCGCCGGAACACGCGCAGGGAGCGATCCCCGCCACGCTTTTTGCTGAACGGGCCGGCCCCGTTCAGTTGATCACCACGTAGCGGGTGCCGTCGTCGCCGGCCACCACCAGCACCAGCTGGCGCGGCTTCACCCCGGCCAGCCCGCGCAACACGTGCAGGCTGGTGATGCGCTGGCTGCCCACGCCGATCACCACGTCGTCGGTGGTGAGGCCCGCGCGCGCGGCGCGACTGCCCGGCTGCACCGCGCTGACCGCCACGCCGTACCAGCCCTGGTTGCGCTGCTCCTGGCTCAGCTCGCTGAAGCGCACGCCGGCCAGCCGCGGATCGAGATCGCCGCCCTCGGCGGTGGCCAGCTTCTCGGCGGTGAGCGTGGCGCTGACCTCGCTGAGCTTGCCCCCGCGCAACACGCCCAGCCGCAGCGTGCTGCCCAGCGGCAGCAGGCCCTCGGCATTGTTCAGTTCCTGCACGGTGTGCAGCGGCTTGCCGTTCAGCGTGGTCAGCACGTCGCCCGCCTGCAGGCCGGCGCGCTCGGCGGCCGAGCCATCGCGCACGCCGGTGACCAGCACGCCATCACGGTCCTTCAGTTGCAGCGCGCTGGCGATGCGCGGCGTGATCAGCTGGGTCTGCACGCCCAGGCTGCCGCGCTGCACCTTGCCGTGCGCCAGCAGCTGCGCCATCACCTCGCTGGTGAGGTTGCTGGGGATCGCGAAGCCGATGCCGACATTGCCGCCCGAGGGCGAGAAGATCATCGTGTTGATGCCGACCAGTTCGCCGCGCAGGTTGACCAGGGCGCCGCCGGAGTTGCCCGGGTTGATCGAGGCATCGGTCTGGATGAAGTTTTGGTAGCCGCCCACGCCCGAAAAATTCCGGCCCGACGCGTTGCTGCCCAGCCCGGAGCGGCCCAGCGCCGAGACGATGCCGGCGGTGACCGTCTGGCCCAGCCCGAACGGGTCACCCACCGCCACCACGTAGTCGCCTACCTGCAGGCGCGAGGAGTCGGCCAGCGGCAGCGCCTGCAGTTTCTGGGCGGGGATCTGCACCACCGCCACGTCGGTGGCGGCGTCGGTGCCGATCAGCTTGCCCTTGAACGTGCGCCCGTCCTGCAGCGTCACGCTGATGTCGTCGGCGCCGCCGACCACGTGGTTGTTGGTCAGCACGTAGCCCTTGGCCGCGTCCACGATCACGCCCGAGCCCAGGCTCTGCTCGACCCGCTCGCGCGGCGTGCTGGGCAGGCCGAAGAAGCGCCGCATCATCGGGTCGTCGAAATACGCATCGCGCACCGGCACCCGCGTGGTGGTGGAGATGTTCACCACGGCCGGGGTCACCCGGGTCAGCATCGGCGCCAGCGAGGGCATCGGCTGGCCGTCGATCGCGGCGGGCAGGCTGGCGGCGTGGCCGGGCAGCAGGGCCAGCGCCACGAACAGCGCGGCCAGCGCAGCGCCAAGCCAGCGCGCCGGGTGTGCGGATGAGTGCGACATGGGTCCTCCTTGGGCATCGATGACGGCGCTGCTTCGACCGGAACACCGCGCCACGGTTCCGCAACGCCGATGGCTGTCGTGGGACTTTACATCGGTCGACGTCGGGGTTAACTTGCCTACCCGGTAGCAACCACAACATCTTGTGTTGAGAACTTGGTGCTTTAACTAGCGCTGGTGTCGAACATCGCACTCTTGAGGGGGAGTCGTTGTTGTCGGAAAAGCGCTGGCAGCGCGGGCCGGAGGGCAATCCTCACGGGCTCGCGCCGCCATCGAAACAGTCATGAGCGGCGTGCCGCCACACATAAAAACAACGCCGGCCGGAAGGCCGCAGCGAGAGGTCCCAGAAGCCGATGAGCACAGTGAGTGCCCCAGCCGCCAGTTCCGCCACCGGTCGTGATGCCGTCGTGGAAATCCCCCTGCAACCCGCGTCCTGGGACATCTGGGACAAGAAGTACCGGCTGAAGGCGAAATCCGGCGAGCCGGTCGACGCCACCATCGACGAGACCTACCAGCGCGTGGCGCGCGCCCTGTCCGACGTGGAAGCCACCGACGAGCTGCGCGCCCACTGGTACGAAAAGTTCCTGTGGGCGCTGCGCCGCGGCGCGATCCCGGCCGGCCGCATCACCTCCAACGCGGGCGCGCTGGCGCACAAACCGGCCACCAGCACGATCAACTGCACCGTGTCGGGCACCATCCACGATTCGATGGACGACATCCTGGAGAAGGTCCACGAAGCGGGCCTCACCCTGAAGGCCGGCTGCGGCATCGGCTACGAGTTCAGCACCCTGCGTCCGCGCAACGCCTACGTCTCCGGCGCCGGCGCGTACACCAGCGGCCCGCTGTCGTTCATGGATATCTACGACAAGATGTGCTTCACCGTGTCGTCCGCCGGCGGTCGCCGTGGTGCGCAGATGGGCACGTTCGACATCAGCCATCCCGACGCCAAGGAATTCATCCGCGCCAAGCGCGAAGACGGCCGCCTGCGCCAGTTCAACCTGAGCCTGCTGATCACCGACGGCTTCATGCAGGCGGTCGAGCACGACCAGGACTGGCCGCTGGTGTTCCCGGTGCACGTCAAGGAAAAGGGCGAGGTCGACGTCAATGACCCGGCCCAGGTGGTGTGGCGCGAGTGGCCCACCCACGAGAACTACGTGGACCGCGAGGATGGCCTGGTCGCCTGCAAGATCTACGGCCACATCCGGGCACGGCACCTGTGGGACATGATCATGGTGTCCACCTACGACTATGCCGAGCCGGGTTTCATCCTGATCGACAAGGTCAACGAGATGAACAACAACTGGTGGTGCGAGCACATCCGCGCCACCAACCCCTGCGGCGAACAGCCGCTGCCGCCCTACGGCTCCTGCCTGCTCGGTTCGGTCAACCTGACCAAGTTCGTGCGCGACCCGTTCGGCCCCAAGGCCAGCTTCGACTGGAACGAATACCGCGAAGTGGTCAAGGTGTTCACCCGCATGCTCGACAACGTGGTCGAGATCAACGGCCTGCCGCTGGAACAGCAGCGCAACGAGATCATGGGCAAGCGCCGCCACGGCATGGGCTTCCTGGGCCTGGGTTCCACCGTGACCATGCTCAAGCACAGCTACGGCAGCGCCGAGGCAGTCGCCTTCACCGAGGAAGTCTCGCGCGAGATGGCGGTGGCCGGCTGGGAAGTGGCGCTGGAACTGGCCAGGGAAAAGGGCGCCGCCCCGGTGCTGCTGCGCGACTTCACCGTCACCGGCGACATGCTGCGCAAGCGTCCGGAAATGGTCGCCGACGGCTACAAGGTCGGCGACGCCATCCCCGGCCGCGTGCTCCACGCGAAATACAGCCGCTACATGCAGCGCATCGCCACCGTGGCGCCGAACCTGGTCGAGCAGCTGGCCGAAACCGGCGCGCGCTTCACCCACCACACCTCGATCGCGCCAACCGGCACCATCAGCCTGAGCCTGGCCAACAACGCCAGCAACGGCATCGAGCCCAGTTTCGCGCACAGCTACTCGCGCAACGTGATCCGCGAAGGCAAGAAGTCCAAGGAAAAGGTCGAGGTGCTCAGCTTCGAGCTGCTGGCCTACCGCGCGCTGATCAATGCCGACGCCAAGCCGTATACCGAAGAGGCCGGCAACAAGCTGCCGGACTACTTCGTGGCGGCCGACGACATCAGCCCGAAGCAGCACGTCGACATCCAGGCCGCCTCGCAGAAGTGGATCGACTCGTCGATCTCCAAGACCGCGAACGTGCCCACCGACTACCCCTACGAAGACTTCAAGGACATCTACTTCTACGCCTACAAGCAGGGCCTGAAGGGATGCACCACGTTCCGCTTCAACCCGGCGGCATTCCAGGGCGTGCTGGTCAAGGATTCCGATCTTGAAAACACCCTCTACCGCTTCGAGCTGGACGACGGTAGTGTTGTCGAACTGAAAGGCAATGAGCAGGTGGAATACGACGGCGAGATGCATTCGGCCGCCAACCTCTTCGATGCCTTGAAGGAAGGGTATTACGGCAAGTTCTAGGCAGCACACGCACCTCGCACCGAGGTGTGCGGTGTTCCCCCAGGAGGCGTCGATTCCCGAAAGGCCGCGTCACGTACTGACATCAATTCGGAGGGGAATACCAGCATGTCCATCGATAACGAAGTTGAAGCAAGCAGCACACCCGTTGCCGTCGAAGCACCGGCCGTCGCCCTCCCGGTCCTGCCGGACGTGCCCGCGGCCGCTCCGGTCGCCCCACCGGTGGCGGTGAAGAAGACCGCCGCCAGGAAGAAGGCCGCGCCGAAGAAGGCGGCTGCAAAGAAGGCGGCTCCCAAGAAGGCTGCGGCGAAGAAGGCGGCTCCGAAGAAGGCTGCGGCGAAGAAGGCCGCTCCCAAGAAGGCTGCCGCGAAGAAGGCGGCTCCGAAAAAGGCCGCCAAGAAGGCAGCTGCCAAGAAAGCGGTGAAGAAGACGGCGAAGAAAGCCGTGAAGAAGGCGGCGCCGAAGAAGGCGGCAGCGAAAAAGGCTGCACCGAAGAAAGCCGTGAAAAAGGCCGCCGCGAAAAAGGCGGCTCCCAGGAAGGCCGTGAAGAAGGCTGCCGCGAAAAAGGCGGCGCCGAAAAAGACCGCAAAGAAAGTCGCCAAGGTGGTGAAGAAGAAAGCCGCCAAGGTCGCAAGGAAGGTCAGCAGCAAGAAGTCGGCCAGCAAGAAGGCCGCACCGAAAAAGGCGGCAGTCAAGAAGTCCGCCAGCAAGAAAGCCGTCGCCAAGACGGCAAAGAGGTCCACTGCCAGCAAGAAGGCGAGCGTCAAGTCGGCACGCCCGGTGAAAAAGGCTGCCGGCAAGAAGGCCGCTGCAAAACGCAAGTAAGCAACACCCCATCCGGCCCGGCCCCAGCGCCGGGCCGGATGATCTCCCGTTACACGCCGTGAGCAGCCCGGCACCCACCACTCAAGAAGCAACGAAGCGAACATCATGGCAATCAAGATCGACAAGAAGATCACCGGCTACAACGTGGTCAAGCCCGAAGACAAGGTTGCCGCCCCGGCCGCTGCGAAAGACGCGCGAGTCAGCGACAAAGTCGGCGAGCCCAAGCAGGCCGAAGTGATCCAGATGCACGAAAGTGTCGAGCGGCCGGAAACCCTGGTCGGCTCCACCTTCAAGATCAAGTCGCCGCTGTTCGAACACGCCCTGTACGTCACCATCAACGACATCGTGCTCAACGCCGGCACCAAACACGAACAGCGCCGCCCGTTCGAGATCTTCATCAACTCGAAGAACATGGACCACTTCCAGTGGATCGTGGCGCTGACCCGGCTGATGTCCGCCGTGTTCCGCAAGGGCGGCGACGTCACCTTCGTGGTCGAGGAACTGAAAGCCGTATTCGATCCCCGCGGCGGCTACTTCAAGGCCGGCGGCGTCTACATGTCCAGCATCGTCGCCGAGATCGGCTCGGTGG
>NZ_LMHR01000051.1:0-34757 GCF_001428465.1 Rhodanobacter sp. Root179
GGGGGGGGAGCCGATAGCCGCGGCGCTTCATGTCGAGGTAGAGGCGGGTGCGCAGGCGGTTGAGCTGGCTGGAGGGGACGGCGACAAACACGTCCACCTCGGCCGGCGGGTAATCCGCCTCGAGTGTTTCGAAGGCCACCACGGGACGCCCTGCCAGCGTCGGCTGCGCCAGGTAGTCGCGCTCGACACTGAAGGCCACCACGTCGTGGTCGCTGTCGTGCTCGAAGTATTCGCAGGCGATCTGCGCGAACTCGCCCGCGCCGATGAGGACTAGCGGCCTTGGCATGCCGTCATGCCCTCCAGCTGCGCGGCGCCGTTGACCTCGCGCTGAAAGTCGCCGTAGTCGGTGATGTAGTCGTCCGGGTCGTACGGATGGTCGGCCAGCACCATCAGCACGCAGTCGTCGCTGAAATCGTACAGCTCGCGCCACACCATGCTGCCCAGCAGCAGGCCGCGCGCGGGGTCGTCCAGCACGACCTCCGCCACGCCGTTGCCATCGTCCAGCAGGAAGGTCACCGATCCGCGTACTGCCACCGCCAGCTGGTTGAGGTGGCGGTGCGCGTGCCGGCCACGATGCACGTCGCGCCCGGTGGCGAAGATGTAGTACACGCGGCGGATCGCGAACGGCACGTTGCCGTCCTGCTCCAGCGCGACGAGCATGCCCCGGCTGTCGCCATGTTTGTGCAACTGGACACACTGGATTTCCATGTTTCAGGCCCGGCTGCAAATCATGGGATGACGACTTACATCGCTGAGTGCCGCCTGGCCGGACAAAGGTTGCGTGGTGCAACGATGGCGCGAACGACGACGCCTTGCCGACGCCGGCGCAACCTTTCGCGGCCGGCTCGGCACTTACCCGCATTCCTGCAGCGCGGCTGGCATGACCGGGGCGCCGGCGCTGACGGGCACATGACGCTTCGTTCATCGCCGTCCGATCACGACAAGGAAATCCCATGCTGCCTTTCCTGAACCGACCTGCGAACCGCCGTCCCCTGAACCCGTGGCTGTGGCACGGCCTCGCGCTGTTGCTGCTGGTCGCCGGCAACAGCGCGCAGGCGACTCCCTCGTTTGCCCGGCAGACCGGTTACGTCTGCGCGGTCTGCCACGCCAGCGCCTACGGCGGCGGCGACAACGGCCCGGCGCTGACGCCGACCGGCATGCGCTTCAAGATCAACGGCTACACCGAGGCGAACATCCCCGGTGCACTGCCGCTGGCCGCGCAGCTCACGCTGGCGCACACCAACCCTGCCCGCGGCGAGGACCGGACCCGGCTGACGGAAGCCGACATCTACCTGGCCGGACGACTGACCGATCATGTCGGCGGCTTCGTCAAGATCGAGACCGACAATGTCGGCGGCGGCAAGTACAACACCAAGCTGAGCAACCTCGACCTGCGCTTCGTCACCAAGTCGCTCAAGCTCGGCGGCAAGGACCTGACGCTCGGCGTGAGCGTCAACAACAACCCGGGCTTCAACGATCCGCTCGCCGTCCTGCCAGCTGCTTCGACGCTGGGCCCGCCGGGAGTCACCGGCACCCTGCTGAATCTTTCCAGTCCCGCCGCCCCGGCCAACCACGTGATCGGCGCCACGGTCTACGCCCTGTATGACTCGAACTGGTATGGCGAAGTCGGCACCTACAACTCGCTGCAGCCGTCGGTGCAGGATCGCCTGGGCTATTCCCTCGGCAGCGACCCGGGCCGGCTCAGCGACACCGGGTATTTCCGCTTTGCCTACATGAAGGAATTCAAGACCCAGTTCTTCTCCGCCGGCGTGGTCGGCTTGTCGACCCGCCGCCAGCGTCCGCGCCTGGGGCCGGCCGACGACATCACCGACCTGGGTTACGACCTGAGTTACCAGTACCTGGGCAACCGGCAACACATCGTGCAGCTCAGCTACGTGAACATCTTCGAGAAGCGCGATTACGGCAGCACGCCGCCCAGTCCGGTGGTGCCGGGCCTGCTGGCGCTGTCGCACGGCGACGCCCGCGACCAGATCGCCACCGCCATCTATACCTTCAAGCAGAGCTACGGCATCGCCGTGTCCCACATGGTCAGCACGGGCTCGCGCGATCCCGCCCGTTACATCCCGTATGGCAGCCCGGACACCACCAGCAATCTCGTCAGCGTGTTCTGGGTGCCTTTCGGCAAGGAGTCCTTCAACTCGCTGGCCAATCTGAGGATCTACGGCACCTGGTTCCGCTTCAGCCGGTTCAACGGCGCCGGCACGAACATCTTCGGTGCGCCGCCCGGGGCGCCGGCGACCAACGCCAGGGACCTGGACGCCTTCACGATTTCCGTGAGCGCGGCGTTCTGAAGGGCGCGGGCGACACCGGCGGGACATCCAGCGCTCGCAAATCGGTTATAAGGCAGGCATGCCCCGGTGGTGCGGCAAGACCATCGGAGGCATCCCTGCCCGGTCGAGCGAATGACGAGACGATGTGGTTCAAACGCATGCAGCCCGATGCTCCTGCTGCCACGCGCCGCGACCACGCGCGTTCGCGGCACGGCCCTGCCGTCAGCGGCTCCGCCCGCAGCCGGGCGGGTCTGCTTGTCCTGGCCATCGTCGCCTGCCACCCCACGCCGGCGCATGCCGGGTCGTCCGCCACGAACGGCACGATCGCGCTCAGTTCGCAGCTGGTCGACCGCGGCCTGGCGATCACGCCGGCCACGCCCATCATCCAGGCGGCCGTTTCGTGGGCGTCGCCGGCGGGCTGGTCACTGGGCCTGTCCGGCAGTACCGAACTGCGCTCGCCACGACGCATCACCCAGAGCCTGCTGCAGGGCTCGCGCTCCTGGTCGCTTTCCGGCGACTGGCAGATGCAGGCCAGCTTGCTCTATTACCGCCACTCCGGCGACGCCCGTTCGACCGCCTACGACCGCGGGGAGGCGGGGATCAACTGGCTCTACCGCGACACCCTGACCTTCGGCGTGTCGGCCATCCGCCTCATCGGCGCGGGCGACCGCCGGACGCGTGCGGCCGCCGACCTCGATGTCCACTGGCCGCTGACGGAACACCTGTTCCTTTCCGGCGGCGCCGGCGTGGCGCACGTTCCGCCGGTGCGTTACAGCTACAGCCGCTACCGGCACTACCGCTACCACGATCGCGAAGGCTTCTACCGCTACGGCCATGTCGGCCTGATGTGGGTTGACGGGCCATGGCGGGTCGAACTTGATCGCGTCGCCACGGATCTGGAGTCGTCGCGCTCGACGCCGGACCCCGGCGCATCGCCCTGGATGGCCACCATCTCGCGATCCTTTTGATGCGACGGCAACCTTTTGGGGCTGAAACGTCACCTACGCACTGACCGACCGGGGTCCGACCGCAAGCTGCGAAGCCATGAACGACGCTGATACCGATGCCGACACCGCCGACCGCATGCTGCTCCAGCGCATGGCGGCGGGCGACCGCGCCGCGCTGGCGGTGCTCTACCGCGGCTACCACGGCAGGCTGTGCCGCTTCCTGTCGCGTCTGACGCGGCGCGCCGATGTCATCGAGGAAGTCATCAATGACTGCTTCTGGATCGCCTGGCAGAAAGCGGACAACTTCCACGGCGACTCGCGGGTTTCCACCTGGATCATGGGCATCGCGTATCGCTGCGGCCTGAAGGCCCTGCGCCAGCATGGCGACGAACCCGTCGCGGACGACGCGGTGCCGGAAGACCGCGTCCCCGCCCACAACCCGGATGAGGACCGCGAGCTGCGCGACTGGCTGGGCAAGGGACTCGTCCACCTGTCGGTCGACCAGCGCGTCGTGATCGAACTGGTCTACGGCGTGGGACACTCGCTGGACGAGGTGGCCGCCATCATGCAGTGCCCGGTCGGCACGGTGAAGGCGCGGCTGTTCCATGCGCGCGTGAAGTTGCGCAACGTGTTGCCCTCCCTGGCTGGCGACTCGCCGATACGTGAAGAGAGCGTGCCATGATGTTCCAGACAAATTCCGGCCGGGACTGCGCCCGCGCCTGGGAAGCCATGCCCTGGGTACTGCAGGGCAGCGCCCCGCAGGAACAGGGTGAATCACTGATGAGCCACCTGGTGCATTGCGAGGCGTGCCGCACCGAGTTTGCGCGGCAGAGCCGGCTGCAGCTGGCGCTGTCGCTGCCCTCGGACATTCCGCTGGACGCCAACGTGGGACTGAAGCACCTGCTGGGTCGCCTGGATGCGCCCGCCCCGCTGGAAGCGCCCGCCCGCTCGCGCACCGCAGGCTGGCTGACCCGCGCCCTGGTCGCCGCCGTGCTGGTCCAGGCGATCGGCCTCGGTGCGCTGGGCATGCGACTGTGGTCCGAAGACGCCAGCCCCCGCTACCGCACGCTCAGCGAATCGCCCGTGCCCGGCACGCCGGGCTCGATCGCAGCGGGCTCCATCCACGTCGTGCCCGACGCCGGCATGAAGCTCGCCGACTGGGATGCGTTGCTGCATGCCCTTGGCCTGCAGGTGGTCGCCGGTCCCAATGAGGTCGGCGCCTATACGGTCGTGCCGCGAGGCCCGAACTCGACCCGGCAGCACGTGCTGCAGCAGCTGCGCGCCACCCGCGGCATCCGCCTGGCCGAACCGGTGACCACCACGCCATGAAATGCGGCGTCCTGGTCCTCGCTGCCGCGATGGCCCTGAGTGCCTGCGCGCGCCTGCCGTCGGTGGCGTCGGCCGGCGATCACGCCGCTCCGGGCCGCGCCACGCTGGCCAGCGTGTCTACCATGGACAGCCAGCGCGACATCGTGCTGGCGGTGGCCAATCCGCTGGCGCCGCCTGCCACGCACGCGGGTTCCAGCCTGCTCGGTTACCTGCCATCGGCGAACTACGGGATCGGCCAGCGGGCGGCATCGACCCTCGCGGCGCTGAAGAAGATCTATGGCTGGCAGGAGGTGACCGGCTGGCCGATCAAGGCGCTGGACGTGTACTGCATCGTGCTGACGCCGCCCCCCGGCATGTCCCGCGACACGCTGCTCAAGGCGCTGGCCGCGGACGCCCGGGTGCGACTCGCCCAGCCGCTGCAAAGCTATTCGACCTACGCCGACCCGCCGCCACCGGATGCCCGTCGATACAACGATCCCTACGCCGACCTGCAGCGCGGCTTCGTCGAGACCGATGCCGCCGTTGCGCACAACCTCAGCCGCGGCGACGGGGTTCGTGTCGCGATCATCGATACCGGCGCCGACCTGGCCCACCCCGACCTGCAGGGGCGCATCGGCGACACGCAGAACCTGGTCGACGCGGACCGCACGGCGTTCGACCGCGACAACCACGGCACCGAAGTCGCCGGGGTGATCGCCGCCACCGCCGACAACCACCGGGGCATCGTGGGGATCGCGCCCGGCGCGGTACTGAGCGTCTACAAGGCCTGCTGGTATCCGCCGGTGCCCGGCGCGGGCGCCCGCTGCAACACCTTCACCCTGGCCAAGGCGCTGGCGGCGGTAATCGACACCGATACGCGCATCATCAACCTGAGCCTGGGCGGCCCCGCCGATCCCCTGCTCGACGAATTGCTGAGCCGTCTGCTCGAGCAGGGCCGCATCGTGATCACGGCGATGCCGCCGGACGGCAACGTCGGCGGATTTCCCGACCGCGCGACGGGCGTCATCGTGGTGCGCACCAGCCGTGCGACGGAGGCGCCGCCCGGCGTGCTGAGCGCCCCGGGCAGCGACATCCTCACCACCCAACCCGGCGGCGGCTACGACTTCACCTCCGGCTCGTCGATGGCGGCGGCACATGTCAGCGGCATCACCGCCCTGCTGCTGGCGATGGCCCCCGCGCTGGATGCACGTTCGGTCCACGACCTGCTGCTGCAGAGCAGCCGCGTTTCCGACGGCATGCTCCAGGTGAATGCGGCGGCGGCCATGGCGCGCCTGCGCGAGAGGCGGAAAGCCGGCCGCTGACCCGGACCGCCACATCAGCGAGGCCGTGATCTTGCGCCCCGCGCGTCGTGTCGCCTGCGGGCATCTTCGCCGGCACCCACGGATGGACACCACGGCTCAGCCGCTGCGTATTTCCCTGTCGTTCGAACGTTCCGCCTGCTGCTCGGGCCGCGCCTTTTCGCCGCGGGCGGCGGACAGTCCGTGGGTGAGTTCGGCGCCCATCAGCACGATGGTCGAGGCGTAGTAGACCCAGGTGAGCAACACCACCAGCGCGCCCGCCGGCCCGTAGGCGCCGCCCACGCTGGCGTGGCGGATGTACAGGTCGATCGCGTACTTGCCGGCGATGAACAGCACGGTGGTCAGCAAGGCGCCGCGCCAGGCATCCGCCCACGCGATGCGCGCATCGGGCAGGACGCGATACATCGCGCCGAACGCCGCGATGAACACCAGCAGCGAAATCACCTGCTCGGCGATGCTCCAGATCCACGAATCCGTCGGCACGAAGAAGCGGATCAGCGTGCTGACCACGAACGACACGATCAGCAGGAAGGTGACGCCGACCAGCAGCGCGATCGCCCGGGCGCGCGCCCACAACCAGGCGGTGATGGCCTTGCCGGGGCGAGCCTGGACATCCCAGATGACGTTGAGCGCGCCCTGCAACTGGGCGAAAACCACCGAGGCACTGAACAGCGTGATCAGCAGGCCCACCACCCCGGCGACGTTGCCCAGCGTCGGCCTGGACTTCGCGTTCTGCAGCACCAGGGTGATCGCGCCGGCGGCCTTTGCGCCCAGTATCCCGGCCAGCCCGTCGGTCAGCTGTTGCTGCCACTCCGGCCGCAACGCGGCCAGCAGCCACAGCAACAACACGATCAGCGGTGCGAACGACAGCGCGGAGTAAAACGCGATGGCCGCCGCACGGGTCAGCAGCGCGTCGTCGCCGATCCCTCCGATCGTCTTGCGCAGGATGCTGGCCAGTCGCGACAGCTGCATGGACTTCCCCGGTGGTTGACCGTTGGCGGCGCGTCTACGCAGAGCGCTTCTTCTTCAGCACGCTGAAGGAGCCGTCGCTTTCCAGGTACATCGCCCTGACCTCGTCGAGCCGCTCGACGTCGGACAGCCGCAACTGCGCTTCGATCTCCTGCTCGGTGAGGTTTTCGCGGCGCATGTTGCCGCGCTGCAGGCGACCGTGGCGGATCATGAGCACCGGCGGTGCGTCGGTCAGCCGCGAGATCAGCGCGTAACGGCAACCCAGGTAATCCAGCAGATAGTTCCAGCAGACCAGGGTGGCGATCAGGGTCGCGCCGTCGGCCACCGTCTGGCCGTCGCCGATCATGGCGTTCTGCGCCGCGTCGCCCAGCAGCACCACGAACAGGATGTCCGCGATCCCGGCCGATCCCGCGTTGCGGCGCAGGACGAAGCGGAAGATCACGAACAGGAACCAGTACATCAGGCTGCCCCGGACCAGTATCTCCAGGGGCGACATGCTGAACGCGAGAAAGGACATGTTCATCGGTCTGTCCACGGATGGACGCGAGTTCGTGCGGCCCCACGCGGGCATCCGGCGGCCACGGTCACGGCCGGAAGCCTGAAGCGAATACCGGCGGGCATCGACGGATCAACCCGCACCGGTCTTGCGGCGGGACTCGCTGTCGATGCCCTGCTGGTCTTCGCGGACCTCGCGGTCGCGCTCTTTCTGGTTGGGGGCGTCCTTCTTCGCGACATCGTCGTCGTTGCGATCGCCGTCGCCATGCCTGCGGTTTCGAACCGGCTCGACCATGTCTGCGCTCTCCTGCCGAAAGCTGCACCTTGCACGCGGTCGCATCAAGAAAGGGTGACCACAAACCGTCCCCCGATCCGGTACCCGGCACCACCCGTCTTCATCATCGAACCACGGCCGGCGCGGTAGCGTCATCGCCCATCGATGACTTGTGGAAGCTCCATGGCCAGACTGCGCATCGGCATTTCCGGCTGGCGCTACGCGCCATGGCGTGGAAGGTTCTATCCGCAGGAGCTGCCGCAGCGACTGGAACTCCAGTACGCCTCACGCCAGCTCGACACCATCGAGATCAACGGTTCGTTCTATTCGCTGCAGCGCCCCGACAGCTGGCGCAGCTGGTATCGCGACACGCCGCCCGGTTTCGTCTTCGCCGTGAAGGCGCCGCGCTTCATTACCCACGTGCGCCGGCTGCGCGAGGTGGACAAGCCCCTGGCCAATTTCTTTGCCTCCGGTGTGCTGGAGCTGCGCCAGAAACTGGGACCGCTGCTGTGGCAGTTTCCGCCGAACCTGAAATACGACCACGGGCTGTTCGATGCCTTCCTGGCCTCGCTGCCGCGCGACAGCCAGTCCGCCCTGCGACTGGCCAGGCAACACGACCATCACGCCCGCTTCGTCGGCGACCTCTCGCCACGACGCAATCACCGCCTTCGGCACGCCATCGAAATACGCCACGACAGCTTCAGCAATCCTGCCTTCATCGCCCTGTTGCGCAGGCATCGCGTGGCCCTGGTGGTCTCCGACGCGGCCACGACGTGGCCCCAGCTGCATGACCTGACCGGCGGCTTCGTCTACATGCGCATGCATGGCGACCAAGTCCTCTATTCCAGCGGCTATTCCGATGCCGCGCTGGACGAATGGGCCCGACGCATCCGCGCATGGATGAGCGGCGGGCAGTTCGCCGACGACAGCCATCGCGCCAGCAGCACGCCCCCATCGCCGCGGAAGTCGCGCGACGTGTACTGCTACTTCGACAACGACGCCAAGGTGAAGGCGCCGTTCGACGCGATGAAGCTGCGCCGGCGGCTGCAGGCCTGACAGCCGCCTTCAGCGCACCGTGAAGCGCTCGCCGTACTTGTCGGCGTGGGCGATCAGATAGGCGTTGAAGAACTCCTGGTCGCTGTAGCCCTCGCCCCGTATCCGTTCCAGCAGGTCCGGGTCCATCTGGGAGCGGATCTGTGCCAGATCATGGCGGCGTCCTTCATGGATGATGCCGTGAGCTTCGGTGGCGCCCGTCGCCTCGACCTCGGGCACCTTCGCCGGCACGAAGGGCGAAACCGGATCGCTGGCCGGGAAGGTTTCTTCCAGCGCCTCGTCCTGGTTGTCGCTTTCCCTGGCCTTGCGTTGCGCACGCATGGCCGGCGTTTCCGGCGCGGCCGGGGTGTCCTTGCAATCGGGATGTGCCGGATCTTTGCGGTCATGACTGGACATGGGCGTCTCTGCTGCGGGAGGGGATCGCAGCGTGCCGGCCGGGCGGTTAAGTCCCGATGTGCGTTCTGTCTAGAGCATGTGCCGACCAACCTGCGCAAACGGAAAGCCCCGCGCCGGCGTGACGCCGTCTGCGCAAACCTTGCACGACCCATTCACCGGCGGGTGGGCATTGTCGGCTTTCCCCCAACCGGAGCTCCCCATGGACGCGATCACCCTGCTGAAGAACGACCACGATGCGGTGGAAAAGCTGCTCGAGGAACTGGCGCAAAGCACGCCCCGCGGCGTCAAGAAGCGCACCGAACTGCTGGAGAAGATTCGGGTGGAGCTGAAGGCCCACACCACCATCGAGGAAGAGATCTTCTACCCCGCATTCAAGGCCCGCGGCGACCAGTCCGATGACGACAAGATGTACTTCGAGGCGCTGGAGGAACACCGGGCCGCCGGCGACCTGGTGCTGCCCGATCTGCTGGCCACGCCCGTGGGCAACGAGAAGTTCTCCGGACGCGCCAAGGTGCTCAAGGAGCTGGTGACCCATCACGCGGACGAGGAAGAGAAGGAGATGTTCCCCCGTGCGAAGAAGTTGCTCGACAAGGCGACCCTGGCGTCGCTTGGCGAAAAGATGGCGATGCGCAAGGCCGAGCTGGTCAAGCAGTTGAAGTCGGATCGGGGATGAACCCTTCCCACCGCGTCTGATGGATCGCGTGGTGCCGTCGATGGCCTTCAGCACCGTTCGTCCGCTTTCCCCTGGCTACCCGACGACCCGATGACCGCGCCGATGACCGCAGCGGCGCGAACCCATCGCGCAATTCCGCCCGGCATGATCAGCATTCCGTTTTCCTCGGGAAGGCTTACACTCGTCAGGAAATGCACGAGCGCTGGGGCCGGGGATGATGTCGTTCGAAAAAGGAAAGCGGATCCTCGTGGTCGAGGACGATCCCGTCGTTGCCATGGTGGTGGAAGACAGCTTGCGCGACATGGGGTTGGAGGTGTTCGTCGACCTCTCGCTCATCGACGCGCTGGGCGACATCGAGAGCACCGACTTCGATGCGGCGCTGCTCGACGTGGGGTTGCGTGGCGAGACCGCGCATCCGGTGATGCTCGCGCTGCAGCAGCGGAGCGTGCCATTCATGGTGATGTCGGGCGGCGACCTGCAGGCACTGGCGGTGGAGTTCCCCGGCGTCCGGATGATGTCGAAGCCGCTGGACATGAAGTCGCTGTGCACGGCCGTGCAGGATCTGCTGGCCTGATCCGCTGGGTGGCCGTCGGCGTTTAGCTGACTGACGGCCCATGCGATTCAGAGCAGACCCCTGTCCGGGAATCCCCCAGCATCCTGCGCAGCCGGCTGGCCAGCGCCTCGACGGTGAACGGCTTGGTGATCAGCTCCATCCCCGCGGCAAACCCTTCGGATGCCGAGGCGTCGGACGCGTAGCCGGTCATCAGCAGGACTTTGAGGTCGGGCCGCAGGGCCCGCGACGCATCGGCCAGGGCCCGACCGTTCATGCCGGGCAGGCCGATGTCGGAAATCAGCAGGTGGACGTCTTCGCAGGACCTCAGCGCGGCCAGCCCTGCTTCGCCGTCGGCGGCCTCCAGCACCATGTAGCCCAGTTGATGCAGCACCTCGACCACCACGTGGCGCACCACCTCTTCATCCTCCACCACCAGCACGATCTCGCCATGGCCGGGCGTGGCCGGCGCGTGCCGTGTCGCCGGTGAGGTTTCCTGCCCGGCCTCGTCCAGGTGATACGGCAGATACAGCACCACGGTGCTGCCCTGGCCCGGCGTACTGCGGATGTCGCAGTAGCCGTTTGACTGCCGCGCAAACCCGTACACCATCGACAGGCCCAGTCCCGTACCCTGGCCCACCGCCTTGGTGGTGAAGAAGGGCTCGAACGCGCGGTCGATCACCTCGGGACTCATGCCGGCGCCGGTGTCGACGACCTCGATGCAGATGTAGCGGTCGCTGTTCACTTCGTGCCACTGGCGCGTCTTGACGTCATCGACGGTCACGTTGCGCGAGCGGATGATCAGCCGGCCACCCTCGGGCATCGCGTCGCGGGCATTGATCGACAGGTTCAGTACGGCGCTTTCGAGCTGGTTGGGGTCGCACAGCGTCGGCCACAGGTCGGGCGCCAGATCGAATTCCAGGCCGATCTGTTCACCCAGAGTGCGTTGCAGCAGGTCGGCCATCGACAGCATCAGCGGATTGGCCTGTACGGGTCGCGGGTCCAGTGGCTGGCGGCGCGAAAAGGCCAGCAGCCGATGGGTCATTGCCGCCGCGCGGTTGGCCGAGTTCAACGCGCCATCGACGAAACGCGTCACCTCGCCCGTCCTGCCCGCATCCACCCGCAGCTGGATCAGGTCGAGCGAACCGATGATCCCCTGCAGAAGATTGTTGAAGTCGTGGGCAAGCCCGCCGGTCAGCTGGCCCACCGCCTCCATCTTCTGCGCCTGGCGCAGTTGCGCCTCGATCAGCACCTTCTCACTGAGGTCGCGGATGAAGATGTTGGTGCGGTAGCCCTGGTGCAGGGACAGCGAGCTGACGCTGATCTCCACCGGAATCCTGCGACCATCACGACTGACCATCTCGATCGGCCGCACGGCCGCGCCCGAGGCACCACGCGCGGACGGCGAGCGCAGGCTGTCCTCGAAACGCTGGCGGTCCGGCTCCGCCACCACCAGGGCGGACAGTGGCTGACCGATGGCCTGTTCCCGCTGCCAGCCGAACAGGCTTTCCGCGCGCGGATTCCAGCGGACGATCAGGCCGCCCTCGTCCAGTTGCGCGAAGCCGTCCAGCGCGGTGTCGATCACGCCGCGAGCCAGGTATTCGCTTTCCACCAGCGCCGTCTCGGCCTGCATCCGCTCGGTGACGTCGCGGGTGATCTTGGCAAAACCGATCAGTCTGCCGCCGTCGTGGATCGGATCGACCACCACGTTGGCCCAGAAGCGGCTGCCATCCTTGCGCACGCGCCACCCTTCCGCGTTGTAGCGTCCTTCGCGGCGGGCGGTCTCCAGGGCGGCCGCCGGCATGCCCCTGGCGCAATCCTCGGGCGTGTAGAAGCGGGAGAAATGCGTACCGATGACCTCCTCGGCGGTGTATCCCTTGATGCGTTCGGCGCCTGCGTTCCAGTTGGTGATCACGCCCTGCGGATCGAGCATGTAGATCGCGTAGTCGATCACGCTGCCCACCAGCAGGGCGAAATTGCGCTCGCTGCGATGCAGGTTCATCGACGTCGTTTCCGCCACCCGGATGCGTTCGGACACGCGCTGTTCCAGCCGGGCGTTGCGCCCCTGCAGGGCTTGCTCGGCTTCCTTTTGTCCGGTGACGTCGAGCAGCATGTTCACGCCGCCGCTGAGGCTGCCGTCGTCATCGAACAGCGGCGTGGGGTAAGTCGCCAGCGTGAGCCGGCTGCCATCGGACCGTTCGGCCACCACCATCTCGCCGTGCAACGGCCGTGCCTCGCGGAGCGCGATGGCCATCGGATACTGCTCTTGAGGCAGCGGCGTGCCGTCCAGTCCGGAAAGCTTCCACGAGGCCGCCCAGTTCTCGCCCAGCGAGGGGCGCCATCCGGCGAGATCGATCGCCGCCTCGTTGAAGAAGGTGAGCCTGCCTGCGGCATCGGTGGTGTAGACCGCCACCGGCAGGGCCTGCAGCACCTGGCCGGAAAACTGCTCGCGCTTGCGGATCGTCCGGCTCAGCTGCTCCTGCCCGGAGACGTCGACAGTGAAGCAGCGCGAGTGGACGAACTGGCCATCGGCAAAGCGGCCGCTGGAGCTGATCTGCACGTGCCGCACGCGACCGTCCGCACCCACCAGCCGGGCCGGATACCGGTCCACCGATTCACCCGCGCGAACCCGTTCGAGCAGCCGGGCCAGGTGGTCGCCGTCGGCATCGAACTCGCCCAGCTTGTGGCCCACGTATTCGTCGCGCCGGTAGCCAAGCAGGTCCAGTTCCGTCCGGTTCGCGCGCAGTATCGTGCCGTCCGCCGCGACCAGGCGCAGCCCCACCGCGCCGTTCTCGAAAAGGTCCTCCGCATCGTCGCTGGCGCGAGCCAGCTGGAAGCACTTCAGCAGAACGCCGGAAGGAAGCTCGCCGCCCATCACGGCCGACACGCTGAGCGAAGCGCGCAGTCGCTCGCCGGCGGCGGCTTCCAGCACGATGTCGATGTCATCCGCAGCATCGCTGGCCTGTGCTGCATGCGGCGATGCCCCGGCCGCGGTCCACAACGCGTGGTCGCTGCCGCCGATCCGCAGGGCATCACCCCACAGCCGGGCGGCCTTCGCATTGCAGGCAAGCACCACGCCGCTGCCATCGCACAGATAGGCAGGCATCGGCATCGCCTCCAGCAATGCCTGGAAAGATCCGGTGAAATCCCCGCCCGCGGCAACCGTCCCAGCCATTCGGATAACCCCATGCCCATGTTTCATGCTTGTCGATCCGATTCGAAGACTCACCCACGGCGTGGTGTCGCCGGGTCGCGCGAGGCATTCACGACCCTCTCACGCGGCGTCTTCAATCTTCGATCTTCAACTATAACGCCCGCCCTTCGCGCCCCGCCAAGCATGCTGCCGTGACTGTTCACACGATGTGTCGACCCGAGCTGTTGATCGGCTGCGCCGGCTGGTCGATCCCTGCCGCCCACGCCGATCGCTTCCCCGCGGGAAGCAGCCATCTCGAACGCTATGCGCAGCGCTTCAACTGCGTGGAGATCAATTCGTCGTTCTATCGCCCGCATCGACCGGCCACATGGCGTCGCTGGGCGGCCAGCGTGCCGCGGGATTTCCGTTTCGCGGTGAAGATGCCCCGCACCATCAGCCATGAAGCCCGCCTGCGCCACGCCGAACCGGCATTGCGGGATTTTCTGGCTCAGGTCGATGAGCTCGGCGTGAAGCTGGGTTGCCTGCTGCTGCAATTGCCGCCAAGCCTCGTCTACAAGCCGCTGGAGGTGCTGCCGTTCCTCGATCAGCTGAGGCGCCTGCACGCAGGCCCGGTGGCCTGCGAGCCGCGGCATCCGTCGTGGTTCCATCCTGCCGTGAGCCGCGCCTTGCGCGAACGCGGCGTCGCGCGGGTGGCCGCCGATCCCGCCCGGCACCCTCGCGCTGCCGTGCCGGCGGGCGATCGCCGTCTGCAGTATTTCCGTCTGCACGGCTCGCCGCGGATCTATTACGACGCGTATTCCGAAGCGGCCCTGCGCCGGATCGAGCGCCGCCTGCGACGCCCCGACCCGGAGCCTGCCCGGCACTGGTGCATCTTCGACAACACGGCACTGGGTCACGCGGTAGCCAACGCGCTGGAGCTGAGGTCGCGACTGGGCGATGCCACGGACGTGAGCACGTCCGCGCGTGTACCGGACGTGCGATAGAAGAAAGCCACAGGAAGTGGTTTTCTTCACAGGCTCCGGGCGCTTCACCTTTCCTGCTCGTTGCCCGTTGCACGATGGCCATCCTCATGTGCGGAAGCATCGATGCCGGAAGGTCCTTCCATCGTCATCCTGCGCGAACAGTCAGCCGCGTTCGCCGGGCGCACCATCCGGCGCGCCACCGGCAACGCGAAGATCGACCTGCAGCGCCTGCCCGGTCGCCGGGTGCTGGCCTTGCGCAGCTTCGGCAAGCAGTTCCTCGTCGAGCTGTCCGGCGAGCTGAACGTGCGCGTCCACCTGCTGATGTTCGGCAGCTACCGCATCGACGAAGAACGGGACATCGCGCCGCGACTCGGCCTGGGTTTCGACGAGGGTGAGCTGAACTTCTACAACTGCTCGGTGCGTCTGCTGGAGGGCAGGCTCGACGAGTTGTACGACTGGCGCGGTGACGTGATGTCGGAGCACTGGGACCCGAAACTGGCCAGGGCGAAGCTGCGCGCCATGCCGCACACCCTGGTGTGCGACGCCCTGCTCGACCAGACCGTGTTCGCCGGCGTCGGCAACATCATCAAGAACGAGGTGCTGTTCCGCATCCGCGTCCACCCGCTTTCCACCATCGGCGCGCTGTCGCCGTACAAGCTGGCCCAGCTGGTGGAGCAGGCCCGCGTCTACGCCTTCGAATTCCTGGCCTGGAAAAAGGCCTTCGTGCTGGCCAGGCACTGGCTGGTGCACAACCGCGGGCGTTGCCCGCGCCACGACATTCCGCTGCAGCGCGCGTACCTGGGCAAGACCCATCGTCGCAGTTTCTTCTGCCTGCGCTGCCAGAAGCTGTACACGGACGACTGACCGGTGCCCGCGTCCGGCTCGCACAAGGTGGTCCTTGTCGCCCTGGGCGGCAACCTGATGATCGCGATCGCCAAGTTCGTGGCTGCCGGAATCACCGGCAGCTCGGCGATGCTCAGCGAAGGCGTGCATTCGCTGGTCGACACGGTCAACGAATTGCTGCTCCTCTACGGCTTGCGCCGCGCGGCGCGGCCAGCGGATCGCACCCACCCGTTCGGCTATGGCAGGGAGCTGTATTTCTGGAGTTTCATCGTGGCCCTGCTGGTGCTGGCGATGGGCGCGGGCGTGTCGTTCTACGAGGGCGTGATGCACATCCGCCAGCCCGAACCGGTCGCACGGCCGCTGATGAATTACCTGGTGCTGGCGGTGTCGTTCGTGTTCGAAGGCAGCTCGTGGTGGGTGGCGCTGCGCGAGTTCCGCGCGCGCAAGGGCAGGCTGGGCTACTTCGAGGCGTTCCGCCTCAGCAAGGACCCCGCGACGTTCACTGTGCTGCTGGAAGACAGCGCGGCCTTGCTGGGCCTGCTGGTGGCGCTGGCCAGGCTGGTCAGCGCGCAACTGCTCGCCCAGCCCGTGCTGGATGGCGTCGCCTCGATCGGCATTGCTGCCGTGCTGTCGCTGTCGGCGCTGCTGCTGGCCCGCGAAACCAAGGGACTGCTGATCGGCGAACCCGCCCATCCGGTGGTGGGCGAGGCGATTCTCGCCATCGCGGCGGGCGACGCCGGCGTGCGTTGCGCCAACGGCGTGCTGACCGTGCAGATGGGGCCGAGCCAGGTGGTCGCCACGCTGAGCGCCGAGTTCGAGGATGCGCTGACCACGCCGCAGATCGAGGCCTGCATCAACCGCATCGAGAAGCAGGCCAAGCAGGCCCACCCGGAAATCGTCTCGCTGTTCATCAAGCCGCAGACCGCCGAAACCTGGCGCACGCGGCGCCACATGATCGAGGCCGAAGGCCGGCACCGGGCCCCGTGAAGCAAGCACCACGCCGATAGCACCAACGCACGCCCTGCCGTTTCTTCACACTGCCTGGCGCCATCGCGGCGGTAGCCTCGTGCACCCGTGGCCCGCAGGAGTCGGTTCGATGAATTCGCTGATGCACTTGTCCATGCCGTGGTGGCATTTCGCGCTGCGTGGCGCGGCGGTCTATCTCATCCTGCTGTGCCTGCTGCGCCTGGCCGGCAAGCGCTCGTTCGGCGAGATGTCGGCCTTCGACGTGGTGGTGCTGATCCTCGTCGGCGGAACGATGCGCACTTCCATCATCGGTTCGGATACCTCCTTCCTCGGCGGCATCATCGCGGTGGCCAGCATCCTGGCGGTCGATCGCGGCCTGGCCTGGATATGCACGCGCAGCGCCCCGCTCAATCGCCTGGTCGAAGGCTGGCCGTCGATCCTTGCCCGCAACGGCCAGCGCAGCCCGGAAGCCCTGCGCCGCTGCAATCTGCCCGAAGCGGCGTTCGAACGGGCACTGCATGCCGCGGGGCTGGAGAACGAAGCCACCGTCATCACCGCGCGACTCGAACCCAATGGGCGGATCACCCTGATCCGCGAGCACCAGTCGTGATCACCGGAATAGCGAGCACGCCGTCATGGCGCAACTGGGCCTGTTCGACCGTGGCCCGCAACGGCTGCTGGACGACGCCAGCGGTCGCATCGTGCTCACCCCGGAGCTGGTGGATGGGGAGACTGCGGGGCGCTGGTTCGAGCAACTGCAGACCGGCGTGCAGGGAAGGGCGGGACGCGACTGATGTACGAGCGCGAGGTGGACGTACCGCGCCTGCGAGCCCATTTCCGGCTGAACGATCCCGCACTGCCCAAGGCGCTGCAGGAGGCTCGCGACGTGACGACCGCCGCGGTCGGCGCGCCGTTCGACAGCGTGGGACTCAACCTCTATCGCGATGAACGCGACAGCGTCGCGCCGCACAACGACAAGCTGGCCGACCTGATGCGCGGCGAGCCGATCGCCCTGCTCTCGCTGGGCGCCACGCGCCGCCTGACCGTGCGGGCCAGGCAGCCGCCGCGCCGGGTGCTGCACATCGACCTGGAAGCCGGCAGCCTGCTGGTGATGAGCTGGGACACCCAACTGCACTATGACCACGCGATTCCCAAGCAGCGCACGCCGGTGGGTCCGCGCATCAGCCTGGCTTTCCGCGTGCGCGGCGAGCACCTCGCGTGAGGCGCCATCCGCCAGCGCCCGCATCTAGCGTTCAACTTGCTTCGCGCGTTCGCCTTGCTTCGCGGCTGGTTGCTTCGTGGCCGGGCGCCGCCGCGGGATGCGGCGAGAGGCGTCCGTGTCCGCTGCGTCGGGCAGGTGTTTCTGCCATTCGAGCGGCTCGGGCATCGGCGGATGATGGCCGTCCAGAACCGGCGGAACCGAGGACGGCGAATGGCTGCGTGTGGGGTCGGCTTTCATGTCGATACTCCGCGTGGCTAGGTTTCGAAACCATCGATGCGCGGCCGCGGCGGAACAGCGCCGGGAGCGCGGGGACCGGATCACGCACGGGTGGGCGGTTGCGGCGGATCGGCCGGTGGATCAGGCGGCGGCACTTCGGGCTCGGCCGGGGCCTGGGGCGAGGGTTCGCTGGGATCGGGATAGGTGGGCGGCGGCGGATCGGGCGGCCGGTACTCTGGATCGCCTGTTGTGTTGGCGGCCACGGCTGCGGCTGGACGGTATGGATGCATGGCCGGTCTCCCGTGCGAGGTGCTGCCGATCCTCGCCTCTTGCGCGCCCAGCCCGCGTGATATTCATGCAATGCCTTCGTGAGTGCCGTCGCCCGAGCCGGCCTCGCGGCTGGATCGAAACTCGGGCATCCGCCATGAGGACTCGCCGATGACTCCGCTGAACAAGCTGCTGCGACGCGAACTGGCGATCGACGATCGCCGTTACACGCTGAGCATCGATCCCGCCGGGCTGAAGCTGGTGGAAAAGGGACACCGCAAGGGCGTGACGCTCGCCTGGAAGGATCTGCTCAACGGGGACGCCGCGCTCGCGGCGGCGCTGAAGGCGTCGCTGTCGTAACGGCGGCTTGCTCTTCGCGCCCGCGTTTGCCGCGAATTTCATGGCGGGGAAGACATGCTCATGCGGCACCCTCGACTGGCCGCTCCATGAACCTGCTTGGCTGGACCGCATCCATCGGATTCCTCCTGTTGCTGATGTCGCTGGCGTCGGGCTGGATCAGGCATCTGCCGGTGACCACCTTCAGCCTGTACCTCGCCGCCGGCATCGTGGCCGGCCCCTGGTGTCTGAAGCTGCTGGACATCGAGCTCACCGCGCACGCGCCCGGCATCGCCCGGCTGACCGAGATCGCGCTGGTGGTGTCGTTGTTCATGACCGGGCTGAAGCTGCGCCTGGGCTTTTCCGATCCGTCCTGGCGCACCGCCGCGCGACTGGCCTTGCCCGCGATGGTGCTGACCGTGGCAGGCGTGGGCATGGTGGCGCACTGGCTGTTCGCGCTGCCGTGGCCACTGGCCATGCTGATTGGCGCGATCCTCGCGCCCACCGATCCGGTGCTGGCCAGCATGGTCGCGGTGGACGACGCCAGCGATCGCGATCGCCTGCGCCTCGCGCTGTCCGGAGAGGCGGGCCTGAACGACGGCACCGCCCTGCCCTTCGTGGTGCTGGCCTTGCTGTTGCTGGGCGACCATGGCTCGGCCACCGCGCTGGGAAAATGGCTGGGTCAGGACTTCGCCTGGCCGCTGGCCGGCGGCCTGAGCATCGGTTTTGCGCTGGGCTGGCTCATCGGCTGGATCGGCGTGCGGAT
The DNA here is from genome assembly GCF_001428465.1 of Rhodanobacter sp. Root179. Lineage (NCBI taxonomy): Bacteria > Pseudomonadati > Pseudomonadota > Gammaproteobacteria > Lysobacterales > Rhodanobacteraceae > Rhodanobacter > Rhodanobacter sp. Root179. The sequence goes on from NZ_LMHR01000051.1 coordinate 19,008, forward strand.
GAAGACCGCCAGCGCGGATGTCACGCCGAATGATGTTCTGGCGCTGGCCCTGATGGCGCTTTCGTATGCCGCGGCCACGGCGCTGTCAGCCTCGGGTTTCCTGGCCGCCTTCGCCGCGGGACTCGGCCTGCGCCACGTGGAGCTGCACGTGGTCAGGCGCCACCCGCATCCGGATCCCGGCAAGGACGACGATCGCGGGACGGCAACCCATCCGCCAGCCGAAGTGCTCATCGATCCCCGCCGCCGCAACCCGGAACAGGCACGCAAGCCGGTGGCGTCGATGGGCATGGTGGTATCGGATGCGCTCTCCTTCGGCGATACGCTTGAGCGGCTGATCGCTGCCGCGCTGGTCTTCCTGCTCGGCGCCGCGTTCGCCAACCACTGGCACCCCGCCGCCGCGCTGCTGGCGCTGCTGCTGTTTGCCGTGGTGCGACCGCTGGCGACCTGGCTCGCCACAATCGGTTCGCAGGTCCCCCGTTCGCGACGCCTGCTGATCGGATGGATCGGCATCCGTGGCATCGGCAGCCTGAACTACCTGGCCTACGCCGCCACGCATGGCCTGGGGTCGACTGCGACATCGGTGGTGGCGGAATTCGTGATCACCACGGTGGTGCTGAGCATCGTCCTGCATGGCATCACCACGCCGCCGCTGATGGCGTGGCGGCAAGCCGGCGTGCATGGGCGTTGCGCATCGACGTCTTCCGTGAACATCTCGCGCGAGTCCTGAACGCGGGTGTTTCATCCACGTTCCGGCGACGCTTTGATTGCGATGCAATCTTCATGCGAGCTTGACAATCAGGGGTCAGCTCCATGCTCGCCAGCCGGGTTCTTCTGGTCGAAGACGACGCCGACATTCGCGAGCTCGCTGTGCTGTCGCTGGATCACGCCGCCTATGAGGTGATCGTGGCGGCAGCCGGATGTCGGCGTCCTGATGAGCGACATGCACCTGGGTCGCGGCAAGATGGAAACTTCGTTCATCCGCACGCTGCGCGACGATGGCCTGCGCAGGTCCATCGTGCCCACCTCGGCCAACAGCGAGCCTTCGCCGAAGCGCGCGAGCTGAACGCGACATTCTGCCCAAGCCCTGCGGTCGACAGACTCTGCTGTCGGTGGTGGCCATGGCCAGCGCCAGTGGTATTCGAGGCGCCGCCCGTCATCGTCATTGCACGCAGGCATCACGCCCGCTTCCCGTGGCAAGCGGTTTCATCAACGCTCCCCATGCAAACGAGGAAGCCCATCATGTTGATGCGACCCTTCATGCGAGCGGCGGCTGGCCTGCTGCTGTGCGGCCTTGCCTTCGCCGCCTGCGCACAGTCCGGCCGCGACAAGACCCCACTGGTTGCCAACGCCGCGGACAGCAAGTTCATGACAAGCGCCGCCAGCGATGGCATGGCCGAAGTCGCGATGGGGCAGCTTGCGCTGGAAAAGTCCTCCCAGGCCAGCGTGAAACAGCTGGCCCAACGCATCGTGGACGACCACACCATGGCCAATGACAAGCTACGGGCGTTGGCGCAGGCCAAACAGGTCGCCCTGCCCGCGGCGCCGGGCGACGAGGCGCAACAATCGGCCAGTGCCATGAAGGCGCTCGACGCGAAGAAGTTCGACAAGGCATGGGCCGCGACGATGGTCAAGGATCATCAGAAAGCCGTTGCGCTGTTCACCGCCGAAGCCGGGCGAACGCAGGACCCCGAGGTGCGCGCGTTTGCCCAGGCCACCCTGCCCACGCTGAAGACGCACCTGGAGCTGGCGCGTCAGCTGCAGGATCAGCTGGACATGCCTGCCGCACGGGACGATGCGATGAGCCACCGCGCCGCCATGGACGCCAGCTTCGACCACACTCGCCCGGCTGGCGCCACCACGGCCGCCACCCCCGCGGCGGCCGGCTCGACATCAACCGGGAGCCACTGAATGAACACGACCGACAAGCAGCGTTGCGCCCATCCCGCCTGCACCTGCGCGATTCCCGCCGGTGACGCCTATTGCAGCGAACACTGCCGCAAGCGGGTGGAATCGCCCACCTCCGACCAGTCCTCGGGCTGCCACTGCGGCCACGCCGAATGCCGGGGCAACCAGGCGACGCCGTCGGCTCAGCGCGAGCCGAAATAGTCGGCGCTGCGATACCAGTCCAGCACTTCGACAGGCACCAGCGCGGACAGATCCATGCCAAGCGCTGCGCAGGTGTCCAGCGTATCGCGCAGCGCCGCGGCGCCGCGGCCGCTTCCCGCCATGGCCGGCGCGTTGAAGTATTCGTACTCCAGCGCGTCGAGCATGCGCGCGGACCAACCGAACAGCGCCTCGGCGCGTTCGTCCTGGCGTGCCCGCAGCCACGTGGCCAGCGGCGCGTGCAAGGTGTAGCCCTGCTCGTCGCGCAGCCGGTGCGCCAATGCCTCGGCTTCGGGTGCGATGCCGCGAAACCATTCGGTATACCCCGCCGCGGCCTGGCGCACCACCAGCGGCGCCGGCGCCCGCTGTTCGGCGAACGTGGTGATGAACAGGCGCTCGACCTGGCGGGCCTCGCGCAGGCGTTCGGTGTCGATCAGCAGGCCGCGATCCAGGTCGAAGAACTCGAAGAAGCGCCGATGCAGGGTGCGGAAGCGCTCCAGCGGATCGCGCGAGTAGCCGACCTTGAGGATGTCCTCGTAGCGGCACGGCAGCACGTAAACGAAGGTGCGTCCGCGGCTGACATGACGGGTGGGAGGCGCTTCATCTTCCAAGGGATGTCCTGCTCGCGCGTTCATCGGAGCGTGACAACGCCCGCCCTAGTCTCGGTCGTCATCCCCCAGGCTGCAAGGCAACGATCATGGAAAAACGCGGCGAATCCGCAGCGTCCGGTCTCCGTGCATTCGGCATGAACTGCACGCTCAAGCGTGGTCCGGAAACCTCCTCGACCCAGAAGATCCTCGACCAGGTTCTGCAGGACCTGCACTCGTTCGGCGTCGACATATCCGATACCCGCGTCGTCGACCACGACGTCAGGCCGGGCGTGAAGACCGACGAAGGCGACGGCGACGCGTGGCCTGCGCTGCGCCGCAAGGTGCTGGACGCCAACATCCTGGTGCTCGCCACGCCGATCTGGATGGGCCAGCCTTCCAGCGTGGCCAAGCGCGTGCTGGAACGGATGGACGCGTTCCTTGGCGAAATCGATGAACAGGGGCGCTATCCCACCTTCGGCCGCGTCGCGGTGGTCGCCGTGGTGGGCAACGAGGACGGCGCGCATCACGTGACCGCAGAGCTCTACCAGGCGCTGGCCGACGTGGGCTTCACGATCCCCGGGGGCAGCTCCGCCTACTGGGTCGGCGAGGCGATGGGCAGCGTCAACTACGTCGATCTCGAGAAGACGCCGCCGAAACTCGCCGACACGATCCGCACGCTGGCCTGCAATGCCGCGCATCTGGCGGGCTTGTTGAAGCAACATCCCTACCCGGCACCGTGACGGCTTTGGCGCGCGGCAGCGGCGGCGTTGCTCAGGTGGCATCCGACGGGGAATGACCCGTGTTGGCGTGACCCGTATAAGCGGCCATGTCTGCGTCCCTGCCCGCTTTCACGGGCGGGTCTTTCGGCCGGTCCGGGGGCGTGAGCTCCTGTCCGTCATCGCCTTCCCTGCGCTGCCGCCCCGTGAGCTGGTCCGCCCCGCCCAGGGTATCCCTGCTGTTGCCGGTGTCCGCAGCGCCGGCCTGCGGCAGATTCGTGTTGCCCATGGTGTTTCTCCGTGCGACTGAAAACCAGGGCAAACAGTATGGCGCTCCCGTCGTTGCCGAAGCGTGCATGTCGAGGGTGCATCTGCCGGATGGATCGACGCGTCGTCGGCATGCCCGCACGAACGCTCAACCTGCCTTGCGGGTTGCCGCGCGCTTTTTGGCAGGCGTTTTTTTAGCGGCGGACTTCTTCCCTGCCGTCGACTTGCCCGCCGGCTTGTCCGTGCTCTTGCCGCGGGCGGTTTTGCCGGCGGATTTCGCCGCGGTCTTCTTCGCGGGCGTGCGCTTGTTGCTTGCCAGGCTCTTCTGCAGCAGCGACATGAAGTCGACCACGTTGGTGGTGGCGTTCTCCGGCATGTCGGCTTCGTCTTCCGATTCGGTGGTCACCACACCCTTCGACTTCATCCGCTTCTCGATCACCTTGCGCAGGCGGTCGCGGAATTCGTCGCGGTACTCGGCCGGATTCCACTCGTCGCTCATCGATTCGATCAGCTGTTCGGCCATCTGGATCTCCCTGGGCGAGATCCGGTATTGCGACGCGGCGCCTTCGGGAATCTTGTAATCCTCCGCGTCGACCAGCTCCTGCGGATAGCGCAGCAGCATCAGCACCAGCGCATTGCCGCGCGGCATCACCGCGGAAAGATATTCGCGGGTGCGGATCACCACCCGCGCGATGCCGATGCGGCCGGTGCGCTTGAGCACTTCGCGCAGCAGCACGTAGCCCTTCTCCGCCTTCTTGCCGGGCACCAGGAAGTACGGCTTCTCGAAATATTCGGGGCCGATCGAATCGGCCTCGACGAAGGCCTTCACGTCGACCACCTCGCGTCCGTCGGCGGCGGCGGACTTGATGTCCTCCGGCTCCAGCACGACGTAGCTTCCCTTGGCGTATTCGAAGGCCTTGACGATCTCCTTCCACGGCACCTCTTCGCCGGTTTCGGCATTGACGCGCTCGTAGCGCACCGGCGTGTTGCTGCGGCTGTCCAGCATGCGGAAATGCAGGTCGACGCTGCGCTCGCCGGACATCAGCGACACGGGGACGTTGAGCAGGCCGAACGAAAGGGTTCCGGTCCAGATGGGACGTGCCATGCGGGCGCTCTCCGGCAAGGGTTGGTTGGACCAGAACGCCAGCGCGTCGCGTTCCCTCGCCGACGGCGGCACAAGCTGGCGTTGAGCGCGGACTATCGCGGGGCGCGCGTGGACGTGCTGTCAAATGCGCCCTGACCCTTGCTTCACCTGTGGCGTACGCCGTAGCCGCTAGCGTGGTTTCCATCCCCACGCACGGAGTACCGAACCATGGCAGCAACCACGCGCACCGCCAAGGCGGCTAGGGCGACGGTGGAGCGCCAGCGTGCGATCCAGGCCGCGACCGATCGCGACGACCAGCGCAAGAAGGCGTTCAAAGGTCCGGCATCGAAGAAGGCGGCTCCGCAAAAGCCGGCGGCCGCAACGAAAAAGCCGGCAAACCCGCTGCCGCGGCAGCACCAGAAAAAGCCCGGCAGCGAGCAGGACCTCGACCCGCGCCCCCAGTTCATGGCGCCCAACTACGCCGGCTCGGGCAAGCTGGCCGGCATGTCCGCCCTGATCACCGGCGGCGACTCCGGCATCGGGCGGGCGGTGGCGGTGCTGTTCGCCCGCGAAGGCGCTGACGTGGCCATCGTCTACCTGAGCGAGCATGCCGATGCCGAGGAAACCCGCGACTATGTCGAGGGCGAAGGCCAGCGCTGCCTGCTGATTCCGGGCGACGTCAGGGACCCGGCGTTCTGCCGTAAGGCGGTGGCGAAGACGGTGAAGGCGTTCGGCAAGCTGTCCGTGCTGGTCAACAACGCCGCCTTCCAGGAACATGCCGATTCGATCGAGGACATCACCGACGCGCATTTCGACGAGACCCTGCGCACCAATCTGTACGGCTATTTCCAGATGGCCAGGGCCGCCTCGCCGCACCTGGGCAGCGGCTGCTCGATCATCAACACCGGCTCGGAGACCGGGCTGTTCGGCAATGACAAGCTGCTCGACTATTCGATGACCAAGGGCGGCATCCATGCGTTCACCAAAGCGCTGGCCTCGAACATGGTGTCGCGCGGCATCCGGGTGAACGCCGTCGCGCCCGGCCCGGTGTGGACGCCGCTGAATCCCGCCGACCAGCCGGCCGAACGCGTGCGCGAGTTCGGCAAGTCCAGCGCGATGGGTCGCCCCGCGCAACCGGAGGAACTCGCCCCCGCCTACGTCTTTCTCGCCGCGCCCTCGTGCGCCAGCTACATCTCCGGCGCAGTGCTGCCGGTGATGGGCGGACCGACCAGCTGACCCGGAGCGATCATGGGCAACCTGCGGGATTACCAGCGCAAGCGCGACTTTTCGAAGACGCGCGAACCGGCCGACAACGCACCGGGCAAGGCCAACGGCCGGGCCATCTTCGTGGTGCAACTGCATCACGCCAGCCGCCGCCATTTCGATTTCCGCCTGCAGGTCGGCGATACGCTGAAGAGCTGGGCGGTGCCCAAGGGCCCGAGCTACGACCCCGAGGTGAAACGCCTGGCGGTGGAGGTGGAGGATCACCCGATTTCCTACGCGGGTTTCGAGGGCGACATCGAACACGGCTACGGCAAGGGCCACGTCGATCAGTTCGATCTGGGCGTGTGGACCACCGAGGGCGACGCCGAGGCGCAGTTGCTGAAGGGCCACCTGCGCTTCGAGCTGTTCGGCAAGCGGCTCAAGGGTGGCTGGCACCTGGTGCGCAGCGGGCGCAAGGAGCGCCAGCCCGCGTGGTTCCTGATCAAGGCGAAAGACGCGTTCGCCGGCGACGTGGAAGCGGACGACCTGCTCGACGCGAAGATGACCCGCAGCACCCGCGCCGCCGCGAAAACGCCGGCCACCCGGGCGGCAGCGAAAAAGTCCACCGCGCGCAGGAAGGCCGTGCCGAAAGGAAGGAAGTTGCCGCGGCTGCGCCTGGCGAAGGCCGCCGCCGCGCTGGACGGCGCGCGCCCGGCCACGCCCGGCGCGGAGTTCTTCAAGCCCGAGCTGGCGCGCCTGCGCGAGTTTCCGCCCGAGGGCGAGCAATGGCTGCACGAGGTGAAGTGGGACGGCTACCGCATCCTTGCCGCGATCGCCGACGGCGAGGTGAAGCTGTGGTCGCGCAATGCGCTGGCGTGGAACGATCGCCTGCCCGACATCGTGCAGGCGCTGGAATCACTGGGGCTGCAATCCGCCCGGCTCGACGGCGAACTGATCGCGCTCGATCCGCGCGGGCACAGCGACTTCAACGGCCTGCAGGCGACGCTGTCCGGCGAGGCGCAGTTGCCGCTGGTCTACATGCTGTTCGACCTGCCCTACCTCGAAGGCAGCGACCTGTCGCGGGTGAGCCTGCTGGAGCGCAAGCAACTGCTGCAACAGCTGCTGGCCCACGCACCGAAACACCTGGCCTTCAGCAGCCATGCGATCGGTGACGGCGAAGACGCGTTCCGGATGGCCACCGAGCAGCAGTTGGAAGGAATCATCTCCAAGCGCGTCGATTCAGCTTACCGGCCCGGCCGCGGCGACGACTGGCTGAAGATCAAGCGGCTGGAAAGCGACGAGTTCGCGGTGGTCGGCTACACGCCGCCCAAGGGCAGCCGCAGCGGTTTCGGCTCGCTGCTGCTGGCCAGGCCCGACCCGTCGGTGAAGGACGGCTGGGTGTACGTGGGCCGCGTGGGCACCGGCTTCAGCGACGAACAACTGCGGCAACTGGGCAAGACGCTTGCCGACAATGGCAGCAGGAAGCCCACCGTGAAACTCGCCGCGATCGACCCCTTGCTGCGCGACGCGCACTGGGTCGAGCCGAAGGCCGTGGCCGAGGTGTATTACCGCGGCATCGGCAACAAGAACCTGTTGCGCCAACCGAGCCTGAAGACCATGCGTACCGACAAGACCGCCGCCGACCTGACCGACTCCGACCGCACCCCTTCCGCGCCCGCCGCCAGGACGTCCACTCGTCGCAAGCGCGCCAGGGCCGCCGACATCACCATCACCCACCCCGATCGCGTGGTGTATCCCGAGGACGGCATCACCAAGCAGGAAGTGGCCGACTACTACGCCAGCGTGATGACATGGTTCCTGCCCGGCGTGGTGGATCGGCCCACCTCGGTGATTCGTTGCCCGGAAGGCACCGAGAAGGCCTGCTTCTTCCAGAAGCACATGATCCAGGGACTGAAGCACGTGGGCAGCGCGAAGCTGAAGGAAGAGTCCGGCGCCCAGGCCACCTACATCTATCCGCGCGATGCCGATTCGGTGATCGAACTGGTGCAGTTCGGCGCGCTGGAATTCCATCCCTGGGGCGCGACCATCGCGCAGCCGGACAAGGCCGACCGCGTGGTGTTCGATCTCGACCCCGGCGAGGACGTGGCCTGGGATCGCGTGGCGGCCGCCGCGCGGCTGGTGCACAGGCTGCTGGCACAACTGGGGCTGGAATCGTTTCTGCGCACCACCGGCGGCAAGGGCCTGCACGTGGTGGTGCCGCTCAACCCCGGTTGTCCGTGGCCGCAGGCAAAGGGCTTCGCCCAGGCCTTCGCCAGCTCGCTGGCGCAGGCCCATCCGCTGGAGTTCATCGCCACCGCCAGCAAGGCGCGGCGGGGCGGCCTGATCTACATCGACTACCTGCGCAACAGCCGCGGCGCCACCAGCGTGGCCTCGTACTCGCTGCGCGCGCGAACCGGCGCGCCGGTGGCGATGCCGCTGCGCTGGAACGAACTGGGCAAGCTGAAAAGCGGCCACGACTTCGACATCCACTCCACGCCGAAACGGCTGGCGCGCCTGCGCAGCGATCCGTGGGAAAGCATCGGCGAGCTGCGGCAGAACCTCGACGAGGTGATGGACAGGCTCGGTTGAATCCCGCCTTCGGCCATGGCCTTACGCGGTGGCGCCCAGCGCGTCGATGATGGCGTCGGCAAAGGCCGGAATGTCATCGGGCTTGCGGCTGGTGATCAGCTGGCCATCGCGCACGACTTCGCTGTCCTGCCAGTGCGCGCCGGCATTTTCCAGATCCTTGCGCAGCGAGGGCCACGAGGTGACCTGGCGGTTCCTGACCAGGCCAGCGTCGATCAGCGTCCACGGACCATGGCAGATCGCCGCCACCGGCTTGCCCGCGTCGTCGAAGGCCTTGATCAGGGCGATGGCGGCCGGTTCCAGCCGCAGCTTGTCCGGGTTCATCACGCCGCCGGGGAGCACGATGGCGTCGTACGGTTCGGGCGTGGCGTCTTTCAGCGCCACGTCCACGGCCACCTGCTCGCCCCAGTCGCCCTTGCTCCAGCCCTTGATCCGGCTGGCGCCGCCGGGCGCGATCACGTCGGTCTGCGCGCCGGCCTGTTCCAGCAGGCGCTTCGGCTCGGTCAGTTCGGACTGCTCGAAGCCGTCGGTGGCGAGGATGGCGATGCGGCGACCGGTGAGATTGAAAGACATGACGTGCTCCATGATCGAAAGCCGCAGCATGTTCGACGGGCCGTACAGTCGACGTCGCCTTGCCGTGAGCAGCACGTGACCGGTGCAGGCGCCGAGCGCGTTGACAGCCCATGCACCGGTGGCCTGCGATGGTGCGGACGCGCCGCGGCGACCGTGGCGTGGAAGCTTCGCATCCCCGACCTGCACGGGCACAACGACATGTCGATCTCACTGCCGATGCGGTTCCGCTCGTGATTGCGCTGGCAAAACCCGTCGAGCACGTGCCCACAGGCCACCTGGCGACCTTGCGCCGCAAGGCGGCGGATTGCCGCGACTGTCCGTTGTGGCGCCATGCCACGCATACCGTGTTCGGCGAAGGGCCGGCCCGCGCGCCAGCCATGCTGATCGGCGAACAGCCCGGCGCACAGGAGGACCTGGCCGGCGCACCGTTCGTGGGGCCGGCAGGGCAACTGCTCGACCGGGCGATGGCCGAGGCGGGGCTCGATCGCCGGGCGCTCTATCTCACCAACACCGTCAAGCATTTCAAGTACGAGCTGCGCGGCAAGGCGCGCCTGCACAAGCGCGCGAACGCGGCCGAGCAGGCCGCATGTCGCCAATGGCTGGCCGCGGAACTGGACCGGGTGCAGCCGCGCCTGGTCGTGGGCCTGGGCGCAATGGCGGCGCAGACGCTGTTCGGCAATGCGTTCCGCATCAGCACGCAGCGGGGGCAATGGCGCGACCTGGCCTCGCCGGTGCGCGGACTGGCCACCTGGCATCCGTCGGCGGTGCTGCGGATGCCGCGCGAGGAGCGCCGCCACGCGGCCTACCTCGAACTGGTCGCCGACCTGCACCAGCTGGCGCTGGCCCTGGCTGCGCTGGCCCGGCAAACCGGAGCGAAGCGATGAATCGCCGGCGAGTGGCCTTGCGGGTGTTGCTGCTGGGCCTGATCGCGGTGCTGGCCGCCGGGTTCTACCTGGCCATCACCCACCAGGAGGCGCGTCCGGACGACCGTTCGCCGACGAGCACCAGCCCGCAGCCCTGAGCCGCCAACGGCGCGGCTTCAACGCGTCGACCGTGCGAGCCCCTGCTGGGGGCTGAAGCTAACCGGCACGCAGGAAGCGCAGCACCCGCTGCTCCAGCTGGCGCGGATGCGCCGCGACGGCCGGCGGAATCGCCCGCTGCAGGCTGCCGTCCAGCCAGCCTTCCAGCACGCGCGGATGGATGTAGGAGCCGCGGCACACGGCCGGCGTGTTGCCCAGGATCGCGGCGACTTCGGCGACCGCTTTCGCCAGTGCGCTGCGGCGAGCCTGCTCGCCACCCTTGCGCGGCAGCGGCGTGCCGGCGAGGATGCGCGCCGCGTGCACGGTGCCGCCCCAGGTGCGGAAATCCTTGGCGCTGAATTCATGCTCCTGGCCATTGCCGCAGGCCGCATGCAGATAGTCGTTGACCATCCCCGAATCCACCGGCTGGCGCTGGCCATCGTCATCGATGTACTGGAACAGTCGCTGCCCGGGCAGTTGCTGCACGCGGCGCACGATCCGCACCAGTCGCCGGTCACCCAGCTCCACCTCGCGCTCCTGCCCGCTCTTGCCCCGGAACGCGAAGCGCAGCCGCCCGCGCTGCGCGCGCACGTGGCGCGTGCGCAAGGTGGTGAGCCCGTAGCTGCGGTTGTCGCGGGTATAGCAGTCGTTGCCGATGCGGATCAGGGTGTCGTCGAGCAGGCGCACCAGCAGGGCCAGCAGCTTGTCGCGGGGCAGGCCGTCCACGGCCAGGTCCCGCCGCACGCGCCGGCGCAACGCGGGCAGCGCCTTGCCGAAGGCCATGATCCGGTCGAACTTGCCCAGGTCGCGGTACTCGCGCCAGCGCGGGTGGTAGCGGTACTGCTTGCGCCCGCGGGCGTCGTAGCCGGTGGCCTGCAGGTGGCCGCGCGGATGGCTGCAGATCCACACGCGGGTATACGCCGGCGGTATCGCCAGCGCGCGGATGCGTGCCAGCTCGTCGCGATCCGTCACCGGCCGGCCATCCGCATCGCGGTAACTGAAGCCTTTGCCCCGTCGTCGCCGGCTCAGGCCCGGCTGCGCATCGCTGACATGGACCAGACCCATCGCACGCGTTTCGATTCGCGGGTCGGAGGCGTTCGCATGCGCAGGATCTGTGGCCATTCGCGCCGAGTATGCGCAGGCCGGGTCAACGACAGGTGAGCCGCGCCGCGCAAAGAAAAAGCCCATGCAGTGCATGGGCTTTTCGGCTTGCCGCAGTGGCGCGGGATCAGAACGGAATTTCGTCATCCGCAAAGCCGCTGTCGGCCGGAGCCGGCGCCTGCCGCGACTGGTTGCCGTAGTTGTCGCCGCCGCGCGGCTGCGACTGGCCGCCGCCGTAGTTGCCGCCGCCCTGGCGCTGGCCGCCGCTCTGCGGACGCTCGCGCTGGTAGCCACCGCCACCACCGCCGCCGCCACCTTCGTTGCTGCCCAGCATCTGCATCTCGCTGGCGATGATGTCGGTGAAGTATTTCTCGACGCCGTCCTTGCCGGTGAACTTGTCGGTGCGGATCGAGCCTTCGATATAGACCTGGCGCCCCTTCTTCAGGTACTCGGCGGCGATTTCGCCGAGGCGGCCGAAGATCTTGATCCGGTGCCACTCGGTGCGTTCCTGCTTCTCGCCGGACTGCTTGTCGGTCCAGGATTCGGAAGTGGCCAGGCTGAAGCTGCAGATGCTGGTGCCGCTGCCGGTGCTGCGCAGTTCGGGGTCGGAACCCAGGTTGCCGACCAGGATGACCTTGTTGATGCCACGTGCCATGGATGTGTCCTCGGTTGAGCCGGCCGCAAATTTTTCGATGGGTTGCGGGCGGAGTGATGAAACTGGCTGGCCATGATACCTGCGCCGCGGGACGAATCCAGCGCCCCGGCCCGGAAATCCGTACGCCCGCGCCGGGGCGGGCTGTCTGCCCCGGGCGGAGGTTCAGGCCGGCAGATCGGCCGTCTGCGGGTCGGCCATCCCGGACGGCGGCGGCAGCCGCTCGATGCCGTAGCCGGCCGCGTCCCAGGCCTCCAGCCCGCCCAGCAGCGGACGTACCCGCCGGTAGCCCTGGCCGATCAGCACCTTGGCCACGCGGGCGGCGGAGACCTCGTTGGGGCAATTGCAGTAGACCACCAGCTCGTGGTCGAACGGAATGTCGTTCACGCTGCGGTCGATGCCGTGCTCGTCCAGCAGCAGGGCGCCGGGCAGCATCCGGGTATCAAGCAGGCGCGAGCCCGGCGCCCGCACGTCCAGCACCACCGGCGCCCGGGCGGACTGCATCGCCTGATGCAGTTCGTCCACCGAGATGCGCGCCATGCGCAGCGTGCGCAGCAACTGCCGGCGCTGCCACCAGCGCGCCAGCACGTACAGCGCCAGCAGCACCAGCATCGCCTCCAGCGCCAGCGTGCCGGCGTTGGCGATCGCGGCCAGCAGGTCGTCGATCTGGGCCGCGAACGCATAGCCCAGCCCGATCGCCACCGCGGCCCACAGCGCCGAGCCGACGCCGTCGAACAGCAGGAACCTGGAAAGCGGCAGGCCCATCGCACCGGTCAGCGGCGGCGCCACCGTGGCCAGTCCGGGAACGAACTTGGCGATCAGCAGGATCTGTCCGCGCCAGCGCTGGAAGTGCAGCTCGGAGCGCTCCACGCAGGAATCGGGCGACAGCGAAATGCGGCACAGCAGGCGCATCACGCCGCCGCCGTAACGCCGCCCCGCGGCAAACCACACCGCGTCGCTGAGCAGCGCGGCGGCCACCGCGACCGGCAACACCGCAGCCACGCTCATCTGCCCGCCGGCCACCAGCGCACCGGCCACCACCAGGGTCGGCACCGCCGGCAGCGGCGCGCCCAGTTGGGTCACCAGCACATTGAGGAACACCAGCAGCACGCCGTATTGCGCCATCAGCGCGATGATTTCATGAGCCATCGGAGCGGTACTCCATGCAGCGAAGTCGCCGTGGCAACATCATTGGGCCGCCGATCCGCCATTGCAAACCCGGCGCAGTCCGAACGCCGGCGGTGCCGGGATGGCCGCTACGCGGGTTGGGCTTCGCCTGCGGCCTGGCGGCCCATCCGGCGCGCGCCGGCGATCACCAGCGGCAGCCACAGCACGGTGAACGCCGCGGCGCAGACGAACACGCCATCCGGCCCGAGCCGGCCCAGCGCCATGCCGCCCAGGGTGCCGCCCACGAAGGCGCCGATGAACTGGCTGGTCGAGTACGCGCCCATCGCGGCGCCGCGCAAATGCTCCGGCGCCAGCCGCGAGACCAGGCTGGGCAGCGCGGCCTCCAGCAGGTTGAAGGCAGAGAAGAACACCGCGGCGGCCACGCCGAACGCGGCCAGGTGGCTGCCCGAGAACGCGAAACCCAGCAGGGCCAGCCCGATCGCCACCACGCAGACCATCACGATGCGCAGGCTTTGGGCCACCTCGCGCATGTGGTGCAGGCTCGCGCCCATCACGAAGGCCGCCACCGTCATCACCGGCAGGTACAGCTCCCAGTGCCGGCTCACCGGCAGGTGCAAGGTGTTCGCCAGCAGCAGCGGCAGGCCCACGAAGCTGGCGGTGAGCAGCGCGTGCAGGAAGAACACCGAGCCGTTCAGCACCAGCATGCGGCCATCGCGCAGCATCGCCAGCACGGCGCCGAAGCCCGCCGCGGCGGGCGCCCGCGCACGTTCCGGCGTGGGCACGATCAGCCACAGCAGGATCAGCGACAGCAAGGCCAGGATCGAAGTGGCGCCGAACAGGCCGGGCAGCCCGGCGATCGCCTCCAGCGGCGGCCCCAGGATCAGCGCCAGCAGGAAGGCCAGCCCGATCGACACGCCGATGATGCCCATCGCCTTGCCGCGGTTCTCCTCGGCGGTGAGGTCGGCCACCAGCGCGATGCCGGCGCCCGCCACCGCACCCATGCCCTGCACCGCGCGACCGATCACGATGCCGGTGAGCGTGTGCGACATCGCCGCGATCAGCCCGCCGATGGCGAACAGGACCAGGCCCAGGGTGATCGCCGGCTTGCGTCCGATGCGGTCGGACAGCAGCCCCAGCGGGATCTGCAGCAGCACCTGGCCGATGCCGTAGACGCCCAGCGCCAGGCCGATCATGAAGCCGGTGGAGCCGGGCATCGTCTTCGCGTACAGCGAGAACACCGGCATGATCAGGAACAGCCCGAACAGGCGCAGGCTGATCACGCAGGCCAGGGTCAGCGCGCTGCGCAATTCGGGACGCGAGAGTTTGCTCACCGGAAGTCGGACATCGAGAAAGTCATGTCCGGCATTATAAGGGGAGGCCTTGTCACCCGTTTGCGGCGACATGTCGCGGCGCAGGTTCCTGCAGCCCGTATAATCGCGGTCTACGCCGCTGTGATGCCTCCATGAATTCGATGCCCGCCGACGCTCCCCGACCCGCCGACTTCGCTCAGGTGCGCGACCTCGCCGCCGCCGACATGCAGCGGGTCGACGCGTTGATCCGCCAGCGGCTGTCCTCCGACGTGGTGCTGATCAACCAGATCGCCGACCACATCATCGCCTCCGGCGGCAAGCGACTGCGCCCGATGCTGCACGTGCTGGCCGCCGGCGCCGCCGGCTACCGCGGCGAACACCACACCAAGCTCGCCGCGATCATCGAGTTCATCCACACCTCCACCCTGCTGCACGACGACGTGGTCGACGAATCCGACCTGCGCCGTGGCCGCAAGACCGCCAACGCACTGTGGGGCAACGCCGCCAGCGTGCTGGTCGGCGACTTCCTGTACTCGCGCTCGTTCCAGCTGATGGTGGAACTGGACGACATGCGCATCATGCGCATCCTTGCCGACACCACCAACACCATCGCCGAAGGCGAAGTGCTGCAGCTGCTCAACATCGGCAACGCCGACGTCAGCGAGGCGGCGTATCTCGCCGTGATCGAACGCAAGACCGCCGTGCTGTTCGCCGCCGCCACCGAACTGGGCGGCATCCTCGGCGGCCTGCCGGAAAACCAGATCGCCGCGCTGCGCCGCTACGGCATGGAACTGGGCTACGCCTTCCAGATCGCCGACGACCTGCTCGACTACACCAGCGACGCCGGCACCCTGGGCAAGAACATCGGCGACGACCTCGCCGAAGGCAAGCCGACCCTGCCGCTGATCTACGCACTGGAGAAAGCCAGCCCGGAACAGGCGCAATCGCTGCGTCACGCGATCGAACACGGCGGCCTCGATTCGCTCGACCGCATCATCGCCGCCATCGGCGAATCGGGTGCGCTGGAGCGCACCCGCGAGCGCGCCCTGCAGCATGCCGACGCAGCGCGCGAAGCGCTGGCCATCCTCGCGCCTTCGGCACACCGCGACGCGCTGGCCACCCTGGCCGACTACTCGGTGCAGCGCACGTTCTGAGTCGCCCTCGAGGCGCTGCGCGTTTGCGCGATGCCTGTTCGTGCGCACGCACATTTGCGCGTCCACGTGTCTGTCCGCACATCTGTGGTAGCGCATATCACACTCGTCATTCCGAAGGCCGGAACAGCTTTAAAACAGCGAAGCTGGTCATCGCACTTGCCGTTGCGAACGGAGCTTTTGCGCGCGCCTGCGCATCAGAGCAAAAGCTTTCGTCTGCCTACGGCAGCCGAGCCACCTTTCTCTGAGTGGCCAGAGAAACGTGGC
>NZ_LMHR01000052.1:0-36391 GCF_001428465.1 Rhodanobacter sp. Root179
GGCGCGCCGGTTGTAGAGGGCGCCACCGTCAGCGCCACCGTGCGCAAGCACGGTCGTGCCGACAAGATCCGCATCATCAAATTCCGCCGCCGCAAGCATTACAAGCGTCAGCAGGGTCACCGTCAGCATTTCACCGAAATCGAGATCACGGGCATCAACGCCTGAGCAACTGGAGCATTGAGTCATGGCACATAAAAAAGGCGTAGGTTCCAGCCGCAACGGTCGCGATTCGAACCCGAAATACCTCGGCGTCAAGATCTACGGTGGCCAGGCCATCGAAGCCGGCAACATCATCGTGCGTCAGCGCGGCACCCAGTTCCATCCGGGTGTGGGCGTGGGTCTGGGTCGTGACCACACCCTGTTCGCGCTGATCGACGGCACCGTCAAGTTCGCCATCCGTGGCGACAAGAACCGCCGTTTCGTCGACGTCGTCCAGGCGTAAGCCTGTCGCGATGCGATAGCGAAGGCCCCGCCTCGGCGGGGCTTTTCGTTTGCGGCAGGGAATCGGGAATGGGGAATCGGGAATGGTAAAAGCGGGGTTTCCGCAAGTCCCGTACCCTATCCTGATTGCGCGCTCTTCCCATTCCCGATTCTCCATTCCCTATTCCCGGCTCCCCCATGAAATTCGTCGACGAAGCACACATCAAGGTTATGGCCGGTGACGGCGGCAATGGCTGCATCAGCTTTCGCCGCGAGAAGTTCATCCCGTTCGGCGGCCCCGACGGCGGCGACGGCGGCTTCGGCGGCTCGATCTGGCTGGTGGCCGACGAAGGCCTGAACACGCTGATCGACTTCCGCCACCAGCGCAGCTTCAAGGCGAAGCGCGGCGAGAACGGCATGGGCAGCCAGATGTATGGCAAGGGCGGCGAGGACACCACGATCCGCGTGCCGGTCGGCACCATGATCACCAATGTCGACACCGACGAGGTGATCGGCGACCTGACCAGCCACGGCCAGCGCATGCTGGTGGCCCAGGGCGGCAAGGGCGGACTGGGCAATATCCATTTCAAGACCTCGGTGAACCGGGCGCCGCGCAAGGCCACGCCGGGCACGCCGGGCGACGTGCGCGAGCTGAAGCTGGAGCTGCGCCTGCTGGCGGATGTCGGCCTGCTCGGTTTCCCAAATGCCGGCAAGTCGACCTTCATCCGCGCGGTGTCGGCGGCGACGCCGCGGGTGGCGGATTATCCGTTCACCACCCTGCATCCGAACCTGGGCGTGGTCAGCCTGGGCACCGACCAGAGCTTCGTGATCGCGGACATCCCCGGCCTGATCGAGGGCGCCTCCGAAGGTGCCGGACTGGGCATCCAGTTCCTGCGTCATGTGTCGCGCACCAGCCTGTTGCTGCACATTGTCGACATCGCGCCGATCGACGGCTCCGATGTGGCCGGCCAGGTGCGGGCGATCGAACAGGAGCTGGAGAAGTTCAATCCCGAACTGCTGGAGCGTCCGCGCTGGCTGGTACTGAACAAGGCCGATCTGCTGGCCGAGGACGAACGCCAGGCAGCGGCGGAGCAGGTGGTCGCCGAGCTGGGCTGGACCGCGCCGTGGTTCTTGGTCTCCGCGGCCACCCGCGACAACACCATGCCGGTCTGCCAGCACGTGCAGCGTTTCTTCGAGTCCCAGCGCGAGGAAAACCGGGAGCGTACCGACATGCTGCCCAACGACGTGCGCCTGCGCGGGGAACCGCCGCAGGACTGAACCGCGTCGGCTCGCTGCCCTCCATTCCAACCGGGCTCCTGATCCAGATCAGGGGCCCGCTTGCGTTCTGCTGCCAGAATGACGCCCGTCGCCCGCAGCGATGCCAGCCCCGTGCCTTGCCGGACGGCGGGCTTGAATGCGGGCTTTCTTGTCGCCATGGTTGATAATGATTATCAATCAACTTGATGAGGCATGACCAAGCCATGAAAATCCTGATGTCCGCCTTGCTCGCCTTGATGCTGCCACTGCTGGCCAGCGCGACCGACGTGCCCGGCTACACGCTGACCCTGAAAGACCACCGCTATCAGCCCGCGGAGTTGCATATCCCTGCCAATACCCGGGTGAAGGTGGAACTGGTCAACCAGGACCCGTCACCGGAGGAATTCGAGAGCGATGATTTTCCGGCGGAGAAGATCGTGATGCCGAACAGCCGCATCAGCATCTTCATCGGTCCGTTCAAGCCGGGTCGTTACCGCTTCTACGGCGACTTCCACCAACCCACGGCCCAGGGCACGCTGGTGGTGGAGTAGCGCCATGTGGGCCATCGCCTTGCTGGTATTTCGCGAAGTGCTGGAAGCGGCGCTGATCGTCACCGTGGTCGCCGCCGCCACCCGCGGCGTGCCGCGGCGCGGCTGGTTTGTCGGCGGCGGCATCGCGCTCGGCGTGCTGGGCGCGGTGCTGGTGGCGTTGTCGGCCAACCTGCTGGCCGATGCCTTCAGCGGCGCGGGCCAGGAGTTGTTCAACGCGGCCATCCTGATCGCCGCCGTGCTGATGATCGGCTGGCACGTGTTGTGGATGTCCAGCCATGGGCGGGAATTGAGCCGGCAGATGCAGGCACTGGGCACGGCCGTGCACAGCGGCGCGAGTTCGCTTGGCCTGCTGTTGCTGGTGGTGTCCCTGGCGGTGCTGCGTGAAGGTTCGGAAGTGGTGCTGTTCCTGTACGGCATGCGCGCCGGCGGTGCGGATCACCTGTGGGCCGGGCTGACGCTTGGCGTGCTGGCCGGGGCGGCCGTGGGTTTCGGCCTGTATGCGGGCTTGTTGCGGATTCCGTTGCGCCACTTTTTCGGCGCCACCAACGCCATGCTGGTGCTGCTGGCCGCTGGACTGGCCTCCAGCGCCGCACGCTACCTGATCCAGGCCGACCTGCTGCCTGCCTGGGGGCAGCCGTTGTGGGACAGCTCGTGGCTGCTCGGCAACGGGTCGCTGCTGGGCCAGACCGCCCACGTGCTGATCGGTTACGACGCCCGCCCGGCTGGCATGCAGATGGTGTTCTATGCCATGACCTTGCTGGTGCTGTGCTGGGGCGCATGCTTCGTGCGGCGTCAGCAAACGCAGCGGGCAGGAACCGGCACGATGCCTGCGCGCACCACGTCTGCTGACGATGCCTCGTCGAACCTCGGTCAGCGAACGTTGGCCTGACCTCGGGGTTGCCTTCGCAGATCGGCCGTCCATGCCAGCATGGCTGCCGCGGCGACGACATCACCGGACGACACCAGGTCTGCGCCCAGGCCCGCATTCAATACGGCGTGGAGCACCGGAATGGCCAACAGGAGCGCCAGTCGGACGTAGCCCGAATTGAACGCCGCATAGCGGCTCGCGTGGTGGTACCAGTAGCGACGAACCGAAAGCCACAAGGCCGGGGCGATCAGCACGAGTCCGGGACCGTCCTGCCCCAAAGCGCCAAGCACCACGCCGGCACCGCACAGGAGCGGCACCACGTACTTGCGCGCGGCGCGTTGCCGTCCGGCCGGTTCCCGTTCGATGTACCAGAAGACGAGTGCAGACCAGGCCATCCAGAGAGCCCACAGCGCACTCGGCACCATCATGACGCCGACCACGACCAGCATGGGGCGAAGCGCGATTCTGTCGATGCAGAGCAAGCTCAGCAGCGGCGCCAGCACGATGCCAAGCAGCAGCATGCCCACGCTGCGGACGCCACCCAGGATCAGCCGCGGACGAGTGACGCGCTGACGATCTGCAGCGGCCAGCCAGAACCCGAGCTGGGTGCGGTCGATCGTTTCGGGCAGGTCTTCCGGGTGGTTGTCGCTTACCTCGGCGACGAAGTCCGCGATGCGTTCGGGAACGACGACATTCACGCCCAGCCAGAGCACACGCAGCCAGCGGAACGGGCGCTGCAACTGGCGCAGAACCCAATGCGCCCGCCAGCGTTGCAGCGGCGTATGCAGTTCCAGCCGCGCGCCAAGACTTTCTTCGTCGCTGTCCTGCAGTTGCCAGGCCAGTCGAGAACGCCGGGTGAGCTGCAGCATGGCCAGTGGATCGTGGTCGGCCAGTGCGTGATCGAGATCGAAGAAGCGCAGCAGGGCCTCCATGCAGTCGACCGGCATCGGTGGCACCTGTTCATGGAGCTCGTTCAGCAGGTATCGGCCGATCCGTGTCTTGAACTGCAACGACCACAGTTCCTGGCGGCCCGCCAGCCACGCCTGCAGCGCCGCGGCATCGCCGATCGAAGCCTGCGCAAACACGGCGCTGCAGAAGGCGTCCAGGTCGAAACGAGGCGGCGCGGGTGGCTCGATGGCGGCCGGGAGATCCGGTGCGGCCGTGGCTGCCAAGGATGCGGAGGGCAAGGGCAGGGATGGCTCACGCATCGGCTCATGCGATGGTACGGACTCATGGACGGCCGCGGCCCGGTAATGGGCCAGCGCCGCCTGATAGGCGGCATGCAATTGCTGGAACCCTTGCGGGTCGTCGTCGGGGCGGGTGCTGCGAAGCCGCTGGGCATACGCGCGCTTGATCGCGCGTTCGTCGGCGTCGGCGGCCAGTCCGAGCAGCTCGAGCGGCGACATCAGGCCGACTCCAGCGTATCCAGCGCGCGGCCGAATTCGCGGCGATGCTCGCGGATGATCGCCTCGTCCTGGCTTTCCAGTGCGGTGCGGAAACGCGCGATCCATTCCTGCAACTGGTCGCGCGCATGCAGGTGTTCCTCGTACAGGCGCTCGGCGCGGGCCAGCATGGCGAGGTTTTCCTGCTTGCTGCGCGGATGGATCTTCAGATCGTTCAGCGCCACCAGGCGTTCGCGGATCTGCTGCGCGTCGAGCAGGCCGGGATTCTGTTCCAGCAGCAGCTCGTAGCGACGATCACTGGCGTGCACGTGCGCTTCGACCTGCAGCACACCGTTGATGTCGTAGGTGAAGCGCACGGTCACCGCGTTCTCCGCGATCGACAGCATCGGGTCGATGTCCACCGTCAGCTCGCCCAGCTTGATGTTCTTCTCGACCAGCGGGCTCTCGCCCTGATAGACGTCCAATTGCACTTGCCTTTGCCGTTCCTGGACCGGCCAGAACGTCTCCTCGCGGCTGACCGGCACCGTGCTGTTGCGCTGGATGACCGGTTCGAAGAAGCCCGTCACGGCGCGCCACTGTTCGTCGCGGCGCGCCACTTCGGTACCCAGCGAATACGGGCACACGTCGGTGAGGATGATCTCGTCCAGGCGCTGGTCGCGCGACTTCAGCCCAGCCGCGATGCACGCGCCCAGCGCGATGGCCTGGTCGGGGTTTACGTGACGCAGCGGCAACCGGCCGAACATACGCGACACCGTGCGGGCGACCAGCGGCATGCGGCTGGCGCCGCCAACCAGCACGATCTCGTCCAGCTGTTCCGGTTTCAGCCGGGCATCGCGCATCGCCCGTTCCAGCGGCGCGCGCATGCGCTGCACCAGCGGATCGGCCAGCCGGTTGAAGCGTTCCTCGTCGATCTGCCAGTCCAGCTGCCGGTCGCCCAGCGGAAATTCGATGCGTGCATGACCTTCGCTGCCCAGCGTGCGCTTGGCCGCCTCCAGTCGCCGTCGCAGCTGGCCGCGCTGGCTGGCGTCCAGCGCGTCGTCGGCGAGTTTCAGGTCGGCGCGGCAGGTCTGCTCCAGCAGGTCGAGGAAGTCCTCGCCGCCGAGGAAGTTGTCGCCGGCGCTGGCATGGACTTCGACCACGCCCTCGAACATCTCCAGCACCGACACGTCGAAGGTGCCGCCACCGAGGTCGAAGACCAGGAAGCGGGCGCCGTCGGATTGCTCGCGCAGGCCGTAGGCCAGCGCGGCAGCGGTGGGTTCGTTGATCAGCCGCTCGACGCGGATGCCGGCCAGCTCGCCGGCGGCGCGGGTGGCCTTGCGCTGGGCATCGGAGAAATACGCCGGCACGCTGATGACGGCCTCGCCGACCTTTTCCCCCAGCGCCGCCTCGGCATCGGCGAGCAGCGAGCGCAGGATCAGCGCGGACAGTTCTTCCGGACGGAAGCTGTGCGTGCCCAGCCGGGTCTCGCGCGAGGTTCCCATCCAGCGCTTGAAACTGGCTACGCTCATCTGCGGATGGCTGACCAGCCGATCGCGGGCCGGCTGACCGACGATCACGTGGCCGGCCTCATCGACGCTGGCCACCGAGGGCGTGAGGAACTCGCCCAGCGCATTCGCGAACAACCGCGGCCCCGTTTCGTCGTAACAGCCGATCAACGAATGCGTGGTGCCCAGATCGATACCGACAATCATCCCTGACTTCCCCTGTGAAGTCGTTGTACCAGACGGAAAAGCTTACATGCGGAACACGCCGTAACGCTGCGGCTCGATCGGCGCGTTCATCGATGCGGAGATGGCCAGGCCCAGCACCCGCCGCGTGTCGACCGGGTCGATGATGCCGTCGTCCCACAGGCGGGCGCTGGCGTAGTACGGATGGCCCTGACGCTCGTACTGCTCGCGCAGCGGCGCCTTGAAGGCCTCCTCCTCGCCGGCCGACCACTCGCCGCCCTTGGCCTCGATGCCGTCGCGCTTCACCGTGGCCAGCACGCTTGCGGCCTGCTCGCCGCCCATCACCGAGATGCGGGCGTTCGGCCACATCCACAGGAAGCGGGCGCCATAGGCCCGACCGCACATCGCATAGTTGCCGGCGCCGAAGCTGCCACCGATCACCACGGTGAACTTCGGCACGTGCGAGCAGGCCACCGCGGTGACCATCTTGGCGCCGTCCTTCGCGATACCGGCCTGCTCGTACTTCTTGCCGACCATGAAGCCGGTGATGTTCTGCAGGAACACCAGCGGCACGTTGCGCTGGTTGCACAGCTCGATGAAGTGCGCGCCCTTGAGCGCGCTCTCGGCGAACAGGATGCCGTTGTTGGCGACGATGCCCACCGGGTAGCCGTGGATGTGCGCGAAGCCGCAGACCAGGGTCTTGCCGTAGCGCGCCTTGAACTCGTGGAACTCCGAGCCGTCGACGATGCGTGCGATCACCTCGCGGATGTCGAACGGGCGACGGGTGTCCTGCGGGATCACGCCGTACAGTTCCTCGGCCGGGTACTTCGGCTCGACCGGCGCGCGCAGCGCCAGCGGCATGTCCTTCTTGCGGTTGAGATGAGCGACGATGTCGCGGGCGATCGACAGCGCATGCGCGTCGTTCTCGGCAAAGTGGTCGGCCACGCCGGAGATGGACGTATGGACGTCCGCGCCGCCCAGCGTCTCGGCGTCCACCACCTCGCCGGTGGCCGCTTTCACCAACGGCGGGCCGCCGAGGAAGATCGTGCCCTGTTCGCGCACGATGACGGTCTCGTCGCTCATCGCCGGCACGTAGGCGCCGCCGGCGGTGCACGAGCCCATCACCACGGCGATCTGCGGGATGTTCAGCGCGGACATCCGCGCCTGGTTGTAGAAGATCCGGCCGAAGTGTTCCTTGTCCGGAAACACCTCGTCCTGCAGCGGCAGGAAGGCGCCGCCGGAGTCGACCAGGTAGACGCAGGGCAGGCGGTTTTCCAGCGCCACTTCCTGCGCGCGCAGGTGCTTCTTCACGGTCATCGGAAAATAGGTGCCGCCCTTGACCGTGGCGTCATTGGCGACCACCACCACCTCGATGCCGTTGACCCGGCCGATGCCGGTGATCACGCCGGCGGCAGGCGCGTCGCCGTCGTACATGCCATGTGCCGCCAGCGGCGACAGTTCGAGGAACGGCGAGCCGGGATCGAGCAGGGCGCGGATGCGCTCGCGGGGCAGCAGCTTGCCGCGGGCCACATGCTTTTCGCGCGCCTTGGCGCCGCCGCCCTCGGCGCTGCGGGCCAGTTCGCGCTGCAGGTCTTCGACCACGGTGCGCAACTGCTGGCTGCTGGCCTGGAATTCGGGCGAACGCGGATCGATCTGCGATGCAATGACGCTCATGAATGGAAGCTCACGGTCGGGTTCCCGTCGGGGACAAACCATGGATGATAGCCGGCGTTGTGCCGTGACAAAAACACTCCGCGCAGCCGGTTAATCACGGGCCAAAAAAAACGGTCGCACGAGGCGACCGTTTCTTTAATGCAGAACCGAGAGGGATCAGTGACCCTTCATCGCGTCCTTGGCCTTGTCGGCAGCGTCCTTGGCGTTGCCAGCGGCGTCCTTCGCAGCGTCGGCAGCCTTGTCGGCGGCGTCGGCAGCGTTGCCGGCGGCGTCCTTGGCCTGCGACATGGCGTCCTTCGACGCATCGGTGTTGGCCGGAGCAGCGGCGGAAGCCGCGACGGCAGCCTGTGCAGCCTGATCGGCGGCCTGGCCAGCTGCGTCAGCAGCGGTCTTGGCCTGGTCTGCAGCCTGCTCAGTCGCCGGGGTCGGAGCTGCCGCGGCAGCCTGCTGCGCCGTATCGGCAGCCTGCTGTGCGGTATCAGCCGACTTCTGGGCGTCCTGCGCGGAATCCTGCGCGCCGTTGCTGCATGCCGCCAACAGCGCGACGAGCGCGGCGGCGAGTAGGGTACGCGTAAACTTCATGGTGGATCTCCTTTGCCGTGGAATGCCGTTTGGCCGTGTATTAATAACGCTTTCGTGGACATTGCGCCAGATGTTTATGGCGACCCTTCAGTGCGTATTAAAAACAGATTTAACCGGCCGTCATGTGAATATTGCGCGACAGTGGCCGGTCGGCCTCGGGATCAGTCAATGGATTCGATCGCGATGGCGGTCGCCTCGCCACCGCCGATGCACAGGGAAGCCACGCCGCGCTTCAGGCCACGCATCTTCAGCGCGTTCAACAGGGTCACCACCAGCCGCGCACCGCTGGCACCGATCGGGTGACCCAGTGCGCAGGCACCGCCGTTGACGTTGAGCTTGTCGTGCGGGATGCCCAGCTCCTTCATCGGCGTCATCGCGACCACGGCGAACGCCTCGTTGATCTCGAACAGGTCCACGTCGCCGACCTTCCAGCCAGCCTTGTCCAGCACCTTCTGGATCGCGCTGACCGGCGCGGTGGTGAACCACTGCGGCTCCTGCGCATGGGTGGCGTGGGCCACGATCCGCGCCAGCGGTTTCAGTCCCCGCTTGTTCGCGTCGTCGGCGGAAAGCAGCACCACCGCAGCGGCACCGTCGGAAATGCTGGAGGAGCTGGCCGCGGTGATCGTGCCGTTCTCCTTGCGGAAGGCGGGCTTCAACGTGGGGATCTTCGCCACGTCGGAACGACCCGGCTGCTCGTCGGTATCGACCACCACGTCACCCTTGCGGCCGCTCACCGTGACCGGGGCGATCTCGTCGGCGAAGGCGCCGTTCTGCTGGGCCGCCTTGGCCCGGTTGACCGACTCGATCGAGAACGCGTCCTGCTCTTCGCGGGTGAAGTGGTACTTGTCGGCGCACAGTTCGCCGAACACGCCCATCGCCTTGCCGTCATAGGGGTTGGTCAGGCCGTCCCAGGCCATGTGGTCGACCAGCTGGCCATCGCCGTAGCGGATGCCGGTGCGGGCATTGACCATGTGCGGCGCATTGGTCATCGACTCCATGCCACCGGCCACCACCACGTTGGCTGAGCCTGCCTTGATCAGGTCATGGCCGAGCATGATCGCCTTCATGCCCGAGCCGCACACCTTGTTGATGGTGGTGCAGCCGGTGCCGACCGGCAGGTCCGCGCCCAGCGCCGCCTGACGCGCCGGGGCCTGGCCAAGGTTGGCGGGAAGCACGCAACCCATGATCACCTCGCTGACGTCGGCCGGAGCCACGCCGGACTGCTGCAGCGCCGCGCGAATGGCGACGGAACCGAGCTTCGGGGTGGGGACGCCGGTGAACTGGCCGAGGAACGAGCCGATCGCTGTGCGCTTCGAACCGACGATGACGACGCTGACATCCGACATGGACAACTCCGCTTGCAAGACTTTGGTGGGGCGCGAACGCCTGAAAGGAAACTCGCTGATTATCGCAGTCCGCCGGGAAGCTGGGCAAACCGCGACGAATCCTTGAGGCGCAAGGACTTGCGGGTATTTCATTGGAATTTTGTTGTGCGAAGATGCGTGCGGGGACTGCGCCGGGTGGGCTGGCTGCACCGACGGTGGTCAGATCGAAACGCGCGTGCGGGGGCATGATGAACAGACTCGATTCGGTTTTCCGGCGTCGCGAGTTGGCGCTGCTGGTGGCGGTGGCGCTGGGGTTGAGCGCCTGCGGTGGTGGCGGCAACGTCAAGCCGACACCGCCACCGACGGTGCCGAGCTCGCCGCCGCCCACCACCTCGACCAACCAGCCGCCGCTGGATGCCCAGCTTGCGCTCACCAGCACCTACGGCGCGCACAGCCTGGGCTATACGGGCGTCGGCGTGACCATCGGCGTGGTCGACAGCGGCATCATGCGCAATCATCCCGCGCTGGCCGGACGGGTGAAGCAGGAACTGGTCTACGTCGATCCCTCGGTCAACAACACGGCGATCGATGACGTGGTCGGCCACGGCACCTGGGTCTCGCAGATCGCCGCCGGCCAGGCATTCGATCAGTTCCCCGGTGGCATCGCGCCGGGCGCCAGCCTGGTATCCGCGCGAATCATCAGCGATGTCACGCCCAAGGACGACGGCTCGGGGCAGGGCAACGAAGTCACCGCCGCCGATGCCGACTTCTTCGCGCAGACGCTGAACCCGGCGCTGATCAATGCCGGCGTGCAAGTGATGAACAACTCCTGGGGTGGCATCTACTGGGACACCGCGAACGCCAGCATCAACCAGGCATTCGCCCAGGCCTACCAGCCGTTCGTGGTGCAGCATGGCGGGCTGGTGGTGTTTGCCGCCGGCAACGACTCGCGCAGCGATCCCAGCGACATCGCCGCGTTGCCCAGCCTGGCGCCACAACTGGAGGCCGGCTGGTTGGTCGCGGTAGCCGTCGACAGCAATCACCCGACCCAGTTGGCCAGCTATTCCAATGCCTGTGGCAAGGCGATGAATTACTGCCTTGCCGCGCCGGGCGACGTGATCGTCAGCGACAAGGATGCCGTGGCCGGTACCAAACCCACCTACTGGATCGTGAGCGGAACGTCGTTTGCGGCACCGGAGGTATCTGGTGCCGCGGCACTGGTGTGGCAGGCGTTTCCGTATTTCAGCAACGATCTGGTGCGGCAGACCCTGCTGGGCACGGCCAATGACCTTGGCGCACCCGGTCCCGATGCGACGTTCGGCTACGGCATGCTGAATACATTCAGGGCGGTCAACGGGCCAGCCAGGTTCGACTGGGGTGATGTCACGGTGAACTTCAGCGGTACCTCGACCTGGGGCAACGCGATCTCCGGCGCCGGCGGGTTGATCAAGCAGGGGCCGGGCAGGCTCAACCTCTGGGGTGGCAGCAGCACCTATACCGGCCTCACCCAGATCCAGGAAGGTACGCTCGCCGTGGCCGGATTGAGCAGCCCCGTCGAGATCGGCGCGCAGGGCACCTTGATGTCCGGCGACACGCCGCAGAATCCCACCGGCTTCACGGTTTACAACAACGTGACCAACGCCGGCGTCCTGGTGGCAAGTCAGGGCGACGTCTATCTGAGCGGCAACTACGTGCAGCAGGGCAATGGTCGACTGGCGGTATCGCTGGGGTCGCAACTGCACGTCAGTGGCACGGCCACCCTGTCCGGTGGCGACCTGTACGTGTTTGGCGCCAATACCGGCTATACGCTCGACTCGCACACCACGGTCCTGACGGCCAACGGCGGCCTCACGGGCACCTTTTCGGCATTGAACACCGCACCCAGCGTGGTGCTGACCGCCACGCTGGGTTATGACAGCATCAGCGCCTGGCTGGACGTGCAACAGGTGAACCTGAGTCAGATCCAGGGCCTGCCTTACACTGCCGCCAGCTACGGCGCCGCGCTGCGCACGCAGAACGCGTTCGCGCAGATCAACACCCAGTTGCAGGGCGCCAGTAGCGGGACACCCGTCGGCGCCAGCTTCATCGCCGGCGCCGCGAGCCTGCAGCACGCCGTGTCCACCGACGTGATGCAGCATTCGCTGGCCAGCCTCTCCGGCCAGCTGCATGCCGCCAGCGCGGCGATGACGTTCGAGGCGATCGATGCCGGCACGCGGGCGTTGTCCGATCGCTTCGACAGCCTGCTCGACGCACCGACCGTGGGTGGCTGGACGCAGAACCTCGGCTATCACGGCGGCCTGTCGCGCAGCGGCTACGACAGTGTCGGCTACGACCTTGGCGGCTCGCTGGTCGGACAGGACTATCGCGTCGACGGCAACGGCATCGTCGGTTACGCGCTGGGCCAGAGCCAGGGCCTGGGGCGGCTGGCCGAGCGTGCGGACCAGGGTTACAGCCATGCGCTGGAAGCGATGCTGTATGGCGGCGTGATCCACGGCTCGTGGTACACGATGGGTCGTTTCGGCATCGGCAGCTATCGCGAAACCATGCGCCGTCAGCTGCAGCTCGGCGATCAGTTCGCCGGGGTGGCCAGCGACGGCAACGGTCGTTACGGCGTGGCCTATGGCGAAAGCGGCTATCGCATGGCGCTGGGCCGCACGCAGGTCACTCCTTACATGAACCTGCAGTATGCGCAGATCCAGCGCGACGGTTTCAACGAGCGGGGCGCCTACGGATTCGGCCTGAAATCGGCGGCGCAAACCACGGCGCGCTGGCAGGCCGGCGCGGGCCTGCGCGCCACGCGTGACTGGGCCTTGCCCGGTGGCGGCAGCCTCAGCCTGCAAGGCCGCGTGTCGTGGCAGCAGTCGTTCGGCGTGCGCGGCGAAGTGTTCGACGCGAGTTTCAGCGGTATCGATCAGTTCGCTCCGGTCGGTGGCATCGGGCTGTCGCGTTATGGCGGCGTGCTCGGCACCACGCTGGACTGGCGCATAAGCCCGCGCGCAAGCCTGCAGATGGGCTACGACGAGTATCTCGGTCAGCGCCAGCAGGCGAGGATGGCCACGGCGAATTTCCGTCTGGACTTCTGAGCGACACCCGCCGACGTCAGACCAGCACGACCTGCACGCCGGCGGTGCGCAATGCCTCGACGGTTTCGGCCGGCGCGCTGGTGTCGGTGATCACGATGTCGAGGTTCTTCACCGGCGTGATCACCGACAGGCTGCGCTGGCCCAGCTTGCTGGCATCGAGCACGGCAATGGTCTGGCGCGAGACGCGGATCATCAGCGCGTTCAATGCCGCCTCGAGCGGATCGGGCGTGGTTACGCCCACTTCCGGATCGAGGCCGTCGACGCCGAGGAACAGGCGATCCGCGGAAAGCTTGGCCAGCGCTTGCTCGGCATCCGGGCCGACCAGTGAATACGAAGTCTGCCGAAGCATGCCACCCAGCATCATCACGCGAATCTGCGGCAGGCCGGACAGCTCCATCGCGATATTCAGCGCGTTGGTGATCACCGTGAGCGATTCGAACTTCAGCTGGCGGATCTGCCGGGCGATCTCCACCGTGGTCGAGCCGGAGTCGAGGATGATCGTCTCGCCGTCCCGGATCATTTTCGCCGCGGCCTGGCCGATGCGCAGCTTCTGCGCGTGCCAGCGGGTTTCCTTGATATTGAGTGGGGTGTCGTTCGTTGCTGGCGCAGCCGGCAAGGCGCCGCCATGCGAGCGGGCGATTGCCGAGCTGCGCGCGAGCGCGTCCAGGTCTGCACGGATGGTGACGGTGGAGGTGCCGAAGCGGGTTGCCAGTTCTTCCACCGTGGCGCGCCCTTGTTGTTCGACCAGTTCGACGATCAGGCGGCGACGTTCTTCGACCAGCAGGCGGCGGGAGGCGACGGGGGTTTCACTCATGGGGCGATTTTCAGAAGTCGGGCGGCGTTGTCATGGTAAACCTTGCGCAGCACTTCGTCCGGCAGGGCGAGTCCGTAGATCGACCAGCGACCCTGCGGCGGCGTCGGTGCCGGCGCGTAATCGAAGTATTCGTCGTCGGTTTCCAGGAAACGGTAGTAGATCTCGTAGAGCTCGTCGCCGAACAGCTGCTGCGGCACGTCGTCGCCGTACGGTGATGGTACCGCGTCGGTGCCGAACATGATCCGGTCCTGGTAACGGTCGAAGAAGCGTTGCGCGATGCGTGGCTGGCGACCCAGCTCGCCGATGCGCGCGCTGATGTCGATCACCGTGTTGGGGAAGCGATCGAGGCAGGCGGCCACGGCGGCGAGGTTTTCCGCGTTGTTGCCCACGTGAAGCAGGGCGAACGTGGTCTTCGGATGGCGTGCGATCAGGCGGTCGCGCGCGGCGAGCAACTCCGCATTGCCGGGGAACTCCGGACCGTAGAACGACCAGTCCGGATGATTGGTCAGTTCCTCGTAGCGCTCGTTGTTCTCGTCGGTAGGCAGGAAGAATGCCTCCGGGTCGGAGACGTGCAGGAATACCGGCAGGTCGTGGGCGGCACAGGCTTCCCACATCGGATCGAAGCGGCGGTCGTCCACCGCCACCAGCGGGCCTTCATCGATCCGCTCGCGCAGATACAAGCCCAGCGTCTTCAGCAGTTTCAGTCCACGCGCGCCGACATGTTTGGCATGGTCGATCGCGTCGCCCTGCAGCTGCGCGTAGTTCGGTTCGGCAAAGTATTCGTATGACGGTTCGGTGAGGGTGAGGAAACGGCCGGGTGCGGCCTGGTCGAAGCTGCGAATGCTCTTTTCCAGGCCGGCGCCGACACCGCCGGTGAGGTTCACCAGGGTACGGATGCCCTTGCGATCCATCACCGGCAGCAGATCCTCGGGCCGGGCGAACAAGGTCACTTCTTCGCCCACCGAGATGCCGCTGCGCACGTTGCTCGACCAGCTCAGGTGCGCGTGCACGTCGATGACCGGGAAGCGCGGTTGCTCGATGCGCGTCTTCGGTACCTGCAGCATGCTGCGCGGCTGGAAGTCCTTCAGTCGCAATCCGCTCTTGCCAGCGTCAGGCCGGGTTTGCAGGGGATTCCTGCTGCCCTCGATGCGCACCGTACCGGCGCCGCCGGGCGGCGCGCAGCACAGGCAGCCAGCCTGCATCAGGAACTGCGATCGGGAGGAACTGTCGCTCATCGGGCTGCGTGCCTCATCTGCCTGTTCAGCGCGGATATTTCGCCATGATGTCGTGGACGGAGCGAACCAGCGCCACTGCCTGATCGAACGGGCGCAGCCACATGTTGCGACCGAACATCACGCCATTGGCGCCGGACTGCATGTAGAACTCGACCTTGCGCAGTACCGCAGTGTCATCGTCGTTCTTCTCGCCGCCGGAGAACAGCACCATCGTGCGACCGGCCGAGCGCACCACGCGTTCGCAGCGGGCAGCGGCGTCCTCCTGCAACTTGTCGTAAGGCGCCGGTACATTCGCCACGCTGTCGTTCGGCTCGTGCAGCTTGACGATGTCGGCGCCCATCTCCAGCGCCACGCGGGCGGCGTAATCCTGCGCGTAGAGCGTATTGGTGCCACCCCTGGCGTTGACCGCGCTGCCGCGGGGATACGCCCACATGACCAGCGGCATGCCATAGCGTTCGCAGTCCTGGCGTACCTTTTCGAACTGGCGAATTTCGTCGTGCTGGCGCGGCGAACCCACGTACATGGTGTAGCCGACCGCGTCGGCACCGAGGCGCACCGCGTCCTCGACCGAGGCGAACAGCGGCGAGGTGGCTTCGGCGTCGCTGGCGATATTGGTCTTGCCGTTGAGCTTGAGGATCAGCGGCACCCGGCCGCAGTACTCGGCCATGTACTTCTCGGCCAGGCCAATGCCCAGCGCGATGGCAGAAAAGCCACCGGCCGCGGCGAGCTCGAACTGATAGCCCGGGTCGACGGCCGGCGGGTGGGGAAAGAAATCGGTGGGACCATGCTCCAGTCCCTGGTCGAGCGGGAGCACCAGCAAGCTGCCGTTGCGCGGACCGTAGCCGTACAGCAACCGCCACAGACGGGTGCGCTTGCCATGGGACAGGGCGAGCCGGGAAAGTTGGCTGCCGGTGTTCGAAACCTCTTGCAAGCTTTGTTTCATTTCGAATACTCTCGGTTCGGGAGCTTAATACTTTCATATTCAATCGAATTTGGCAAAATGTCAAAATTAAGCAATAAAACGAAAGTTTCGATCGAGCTGGACGCCTTGCATGCAGCCCCGTTGGCGGCGCAGCAGGCGCACGGCTACGCCGATACCCTGCGCGAGATCCTGCAGCAGCCGGCGACCTGGTTGGATACGGCCGAGCTGCTGCGCCAGCCGCAACTGCGCGAGCTGATGCAGGCAGCGCTGGTGCCGCGCCCGAGCCATATCGTGCTGACCGGTTCGGGCAGCTCCATGTATATCGGCGAATGCCTGGCACCCAGCCTGCAGGTCGAGTTGGGTATCCCCGCCCAGGCGATTGCAGCCGGCAGCTTGCTCACGCACTGGCGCAGTGTGCTACCACCCGGCGCCGGCTTGCTGATTTCGCTGGCGCGTTCCGGCGACAGCCCGGAAAGCTGTGGCGTGGTGGATCGCCTGCTGGCGGATGCCCCCGACTATCGCCACATGGTCATCACCTGCAACGCCAACGGCAAGCTCGCCACCCGTTATCGCAATGACCCGCGGGTCACCGTGCTGGTGCTGGACGAGCGCACCAATGACCGTAGCCTGGTGATGACCAGCAGCTTCACCAACCTGTTGCTGGCCGGCTTCGGCCTGGTTCAGCGTGGAGGCAGCGACGCCCTCGCGGCGGTAACCCGGCTGGCGCGCGGCGTCCAGCGCATCTTCGACGAGCAGGCCGATGCGCTTGCGACCGTCGCCCGTGGCGAGTTCGGCAAGGTCGTCTATCTCGGCAGTGGCGGCGCGCTCGGCGCGGCCCACGAATGTGCGCTGAAGATGCTGGAGATGACCGGCGGCGCGGTCGTCACGGTGGCGGAAACTTATCTCGGCCTGCGCCACGGGCCGATGTCGAGCCTGGACGACAGGACTCTGGTGGTCGGCTTCCTGTCACCGGACCCGGCGGTGCGTGCCTACGAGCTCGACCTGCTGCGCGAACTGTCACGCAAGCAGTTGGGCATGACCCGTGTGCTGGTGGGTGAACACATTCCGGCAGATGTGCTGGGGCCGCACGACGTGGGGATCGAGCAGGCAGGCCTGGGCGCGACGGATGATGCATTGCCGCTGCTGGCGGATGTGGTGGTGGGGCAACTGCTCGCGTTCTTCCGTTGCCTCGAGCTGGGTGGCAAACCCGACACGCCGTCGCAGGGCGTACTCACGCGCGTGGTCGAGCACTTTCCGATGCACCGGGAGCGCAGCTCGGAAAGCGAGCATGAGGGGGACGCATGAAGCGCATCCTGGTCGTCGGCGAAATCAACGTCGATCTGGTCTTCAAGCACTGCCATGCCTTGCCTGCGCCAGGCCGCGAAGTGCTGGCCGACGACTTCTGCATGACGCCAGGCAGCTCCTCGATGATCTGTGCGATGGGGCTGGCCCGGCTGGGCAATCCCGTGGCATTCCGCGGCAAGCTCGGTGACGACAGCTGGGGAGCCTATTGTCTCGATGCGTTGCGTAACGCCGGCATCGACATTGCCGCCGTGCAGCCGCAGGCGAGCTTGCGCACCGGCGTCACCGTCTCGCTGTCGACGCCGCAGGATCGCGCCCTGGTGACGTTCCCCGGCGCGATCGCCACGCTGCGCGCGGACGAAGTGGACGATGCGTTGCTGGCCAGCGCCGATCACCTGCATGTCTCCTCGTACTACCTGCAGCGTGCGCTGCGGCCCGATTGCCGCGCACTGTTCGCGCGTGCGCATGCCGCGGGTCTGAGCACTTCGCTCGATCCCGGTTTCGATCCGCAGCAGGCGTGGGCGTCCGACCTGCTTGGCACGCTGGAGGAAGTCGACCTGTTTCTGCCCAACGAGCTGGAGTTGGCGGCCATCACTGGCCGCGAGCGGCTGCTCGATGGCCTGCATGCGCTGCACAACGGGCGCACGCAAACCGTGGTGAAGCGCGGACAGCTCGGCTGCGCCAGCCTGGATCAGGGACAACTGCTCGAAGTACCGGCGTTTGCGGTCCATCCGGTCGACAGCACCGGCGCCGGCGATTCGTTCGACGCCGGTTTCCTGCATGCGTGGCTGCGTGGCCAGACCCTGCAGGACTGCATGCGCTGGGGCAGTGCCTGCGGCAGCCTCTCCACGCGCCGAACCGGCGGTACGGTCGGCCAGGCCAGCGTATCGGAAGTGGACACCCTGCTGGCGGACCTGTCGTGATCACGGTCATCGGTTTCAACACCGCGATCGATCGGCTCATCCGGCTGGATGCGCTGCGTCCCGGCGAAGTCAGCCGCGCACTCGACGAACAGGCGTATCCCGGCGGCAAGGGGTTGCACGTGGCACAGACCATTGCCGCGCTGGGTGAGCGCGTGCAACTGGTCGGCCTGGTCGACCCGGCCCATCGCAACATGATCGGTCGGCTGCTGTGTGAACGCGGCGTTGTGTTCCACGGCATCGAGGTTGCCGAGAGCCTGCGCACCTGCATCGCGTTGCAGGACGCGGACGGCCAGGTCACCGAGATTCTCGGGCAGGGGCCGCTGCTGGACGGCGCGCAGCAGGAAGCCTTGCTGCGCGCGTTTCGTCGTGGCGTCGATGACAGCGAGCTGATCGTGCTGTCCGGCAGCCTGCCGCGAGGGTTTCCGTCGACCACCTACGCTGAACTGGCAGCGCATGTGCGCGATGCCGGCAAGCGCTGCCTGATCGACGCCGGTGGCGAACTGCTGCAGCACGCGGCACAGACTCGACCATTTCTGGTCAAGCCCAATCGCGACGAGATCGCCGAGCTGCTCGGACGTCCGATCGGCGATCTCGCCGCGGCAGTCGACGCGGTTCGCGAACTGCATGCCGGCGGCATCGCGATGCCGGTGGTGACGATGGGTGCACTGGGCGCGGTGGCTGCCGATGCGAGTGGCGTCTGGCATGCCTCGATCGAACTGGAACAGGTACGCAACACGGTGGGTTCCGGCGACTGCCTGCTGGCCGGCATGACGGTGGGCATGGCGCGAAACATGAATTTGGAGGGGATCTTGCGTCTGGGCGTGGCCTGTGGCTCGGCCAATGCGCAAGGTCAGGAAACCGGTTTCGTCGAACGACGGGCGGTGGAGACGTTGCTCGCAAAGGTTCGAGTGCAGCGTCTGGCGTGATTGAAAAGCAGGAAGTCAAACCGGGCCAGTCATGGGTCCGGCAGGGAGGCTTTTGTCCGAAATTCTGGAGAACGTGCAAGCGAGTTCGTGGGCAGGAGGTGTTCCCACGGATAACCACAACCGCCTGTGGCAGAGGGGAGGGCATTTCTGCGCAGGGCGACAACGAACTACGTGAGGGGCATTTCAATGCATGCTGAAAAGAATGATGGTTTCACCGTCGCGGGCAGGAGCAGGAAGTTGTTGATCGCTGCTGCACACCGGGGCGCCGGGAACAGGGCTGACGGTTTGCGGCGAACGCTGCTCGCCATGGGTTTGCTGGTGTCACTGGGTGCGAATGTCGCGCAGGCGCAATCGATCACCGGCGGCCTGTATGGCAGGGAGCCTGGCGGCAGTCATGTCACGCTCGAAGTAGCCAATCCGGCTACCGGCTACCACCGCGAACTGCAGCCGGACAGCGATGGGCGTTACAACGTGGGCGGCCTCAATCCGGGCAAGTACACCGTCACCGTGTTGCAGGACGGCTCCACCATCGGCACCCGCACTGTCGTGGTGAGCGCCAACGTGCAGACGATGGTGCCGGCGCTTTCCGGCGTCGAGGCCGCCGCCACCGCGTCGGCGAGCGCCACCAATCTCGGCGCGATTCGGGTGTCCGGACGAGCCATCGATGCCGACGTGATGCCGATCGACGTGAGCACACCGGAGTTCTCCAACAACTACAGCATGAACGTGGTCAACCAGCTGCCGACCGGGCGCGGCCCCGAGAGCGTCGCGCTGCTGAGCTCGAAGGTGAAATACGACAACCAGACTACCGGCCTGATCCAGATGGGCGGCGCGAGCCCGGCCGAGAACCGCTACTACTACAACGAATTCGACAGCACCTACGACTACAACGGGCTCGGTGCCACCTACCTGCCGGCCGAGGCGATCACCTCGACCCAGGTATTGAGCGCCAACGCCGGTGTGAGCTGGACCAGCACCACCGGCGGCACGATCGCCTCCACCGTGCGCCAGGGCACCAACCGGTTCCAGGCGGGTTATTCGCTGTACTTCACGCCGGCGACTTCGTGGTTCAACCCGCATGCGCGCGATTCGCGCACAGCGCAGGGCGACTACTACCGCTTCAATTCCTCCAACAGCCACAGCGCCAATGTGGCCAACCAGTACCTGTTCGCGTCCGGTGCGCTGGTCAAGGACAAGCTGTTCTTCTTCGCCATGCTGGGCAACTCGCCGGCCAATACCAGTCAGAGCAATACGCAGAACCGGCACATCGACACGGCCAACCGTGACAAGAACGGGCTGCTCAACCTCACCTGGAACATCAACGCCGACCAGTCGTTCAACGTGGTCGGCAACCGTGACTGGAAGAATACCTTCAACAACCGGTACAGCCTGACGCGCGACTACGACCCGTCCTCGCAAGGCGCGTACGCAGGCTGGACCTCGACCCAGGTCAAGAACCAGTTCCTGATCGGCAACTACCACTGGCAGATCAACGACAGCATGAGCCTGCGCCTGATGGGCGGATACCTGAGCCAGTCCTCGCTCAGCCCGACTTCCACCTCGGGCACCAACCTGCCTTACGTGATCGAAGTCGATCCGGTGACCCAGGTGCACAAGAACATCGGTCTCACCACCACCAGCAGCAAGCTGTATCCGTTCGCCTACTGGCGCCGCGGCTTCAAGGGCGACTTCACCTGGAACCTGGGCGACCACAAGATCACCATCGGCGGCGAGCATTACAAGCACTTCATCAACAACGTCAGCACCACCACCGACGGCGGCGACTGGACCTATTACACCCAGCCCGGC
Source organism: Rhodanobacter sp. Root179 (assembly GCF_001428465.1). Taxonomy (NCBI): domain Bacteria; kingdom Pseudomonadati; phylum Pseudomonadota; class Gammaproteobacteria; order Lysobacterales; family Rhodanobacteraceae; genus Rhodanobacter; species Rhodanobacter sp. Root179. The sequence continues at coordinate 20,762 of NZ_LMHR01000052.1, forward strand.
AGCGTGCTGCCGAACGGCTCGCCGGCACCGGCCGATGGCCGCTACGTGGCGCAGTACTTCATCAGCACCGGCGGCCCGTTCTACACGGTCAACAAGGCGTTCTACATCGACGATTACTGGCAGGCGTCCGACCGCTGGATCGTCTATGCCGGCCTGCGCGACGACACCTTCATCAACAAGAACGTCAACGGCCAGAACTTCTGGCACCTGCCGCTGCTGTCGCCACGGCTTGGCGTGTCGTGGGATGTTTACGGTGACAGCACGATGAAGGTCGGTGCGAACGCCGGCAAGTACACCATCCCGATCCCGTCCAGCGTCAACAACGGTGCGGCTGGCGCCGTCACCCAGTGGTACCGCTACTACACCTACGCCGGCAGGGATCCGAACACACAGGCGCCGACCGGGCTGACCCAGATCGGTCCGCAGGAGACGCTGATCAACGGCCAGGCGCCCAGCGCCGCGAACGTCGCCACGTCCAACATCAAGGCACCGTACCAGTACGAGTTCCAGGTGTACGTGCAGAAGACGCTGGGCAACAGCTGGTCGTCGATGGCCGAGCTGGGTTACTCCTCGCTCAAGCGCGCCATCGAGGACACCTGCTACACCCAGGGCATCACCGACTACGCGCAGACCCATGGCTACCCGGACTACGAGGATTCCAGCGGCTGCCCGATGATCAACCCGGGCATCGCCCAGGTGTTCATGCGCGACTACGACGGCGACGGCAAGCTGGAATCGCTGACCGTGCCGGGCAGCGTGTTCGGCCCGGCGCCCACGCGCAAGTACGTCCACCTCACGCTGGAACTGACGCACGCGCAGAACAGCGACGAGCCGTACTTCCTCGACCTCAGCTACACTTGGGCGCACCTGTACGGCAACTACGACGGCCTGCTCAATCTGGGTACGCGCACCAACGGCGGACCGTCCGAGCAGATCCTGTGGGACTTCCCCGGCCTGATGGAGCACAGCTCCGGCAACCTGGCCGGCGACGTGCGGCACAGCCTCAAGCTCAACGGCATCTACTACTTCCCAAGCGGCCTGCGTATCGGCAGCACGTTCGACCTGTCCACCGGCACGCCGCAGAACTGCCTTGGCACTTATCCGGACATCGACAACCCCGCCGAGCAATACGGTGCTGCCAGCCACTTCTGCAACAACGTACCGGCACCGCTGGGAGCGGCCGGGCGTACGCCGCTGTTCTGGCAATGGAACCTGGGCGTGGGCTACGACTGGGCCATCAGCGACTCCCATCACCTGAGCCTCGATCTGCAGATGCAGAACGTCACCAATCGCCAGGGTGGCATCGATGCGGAGCAGCGCTACGACACCGGCAGTTTCCAGAACGATGGTTCGCCGATCCTCAACCCGAGCTACGGCGCGGCAACCTGGCAGGCACCCCGGACGACGATGCTGATCGCCCGTTACACCTTTCGATGAGGACACAGGGCGTCGCGCCGACACGGTGCGACGCCCCTGCTGATTGTCCGCGAACCACGTTCCCGCGCCGCGCGGCCGATGGCATCACCTTCGCCTATCCACCGAGGTATCCCATGAAAAAATATCTGTTGCATCTCGCCTATGGGCTTGCAGGTATCGGAGTCTTCCTGGCCGGCCCGGCGCACGCCGTGATTGCGGGCGGCATGGCGGCGAATCACTACTACTACCCCGCCTCGGCTGTCGCGAATGCCGACGGCCTGTACGGTTACAACGGATTGGCCGCCTCCATGCGGGTGACTCATGAGCCTGGCAACAACGGCAACACGTTTTACGCCAGCCAGTTTTTCTGGACGGTCAACGTCAACCAGGGCGGCTATGCCGGGATCCAGCAAAACTCGAAAAAGACCAAGACCGTTCTCTTTTCGATCTTCGGCCAGACCTACGATTCCAGTGTCGACAAACCCGGCTCCGCCCCCGGTGCGGTATGCCGGGCATTCGGTGGCGAGGGCACCGGCACTCAATGCCTGTTCACCACCAAAGGCAGCAAGGAGCCGGCGTGGAGGGAAGGGACCAGGTACACCTTGCACGTTGAGTACGCGGGAAAGACGACGATTCCCGCGGGCGAGGCCGACGCCGGCGAAAACTATCTCTGGCAGGCCTCCATCACCGATGCCGACACGGGCACGACCACGGTGATAGGAACCATCCATTCGCCGGCGGGCAACGGCCTGTTGCAGGCCGTCGTGCCGCAGTTCGTCGAAAACTTCACCCAGGGATCGCAGCAGTATTCCTCCTGCTCCCAGGTGCCGCCCACGACGGCGGTGTTCTACGCTCCGCTCATGTACGACCCCGCGGGCAATGCCGTGCAGACCAACAACGCCTCGACAGAAACCTATGGCGATTGCGCGTCCATCGCCAGTTCGATGATGAACCCGGACAGGACGGTCATCGCCACCATCAACCAGCCGCCCGGGGCGCCTTTCATCGCCCAAAACCGCGTCCAGCACTACTGCGCGGATACGTTGGGCGGCAACCACCTGGGCCTCAATGTCTGTGCGGGCAGCGACAGCTCGTCCTGGGCGGTGGGCAACCAGCTGCTGGCGAACGATGTCGGCAACCGGCTGAATCTGATCGATCGCAACGTATGCCTGCAGGCAAACGGCAGCAGTGCCGTACTTGCCGCAAGCTGCACCGCCGACAGCAGTCAGGAGTGGCTGTACATGCCGGGCTCGGAGGCCTGGTTCAACGTGGGCTCCGGTCAATGCCTGAACGCAGCCGGCGATGCCGGCCAGAACAGCACGGTGAATCTGGCGGATTGCGATTCGTCCGACTATCAGCAGTGGATACCCAGGCAGCCGTGAGCGTGTCTGCAGGGCGCCTGTCGCTCGATGCCGCCATCGCCCATCGTCATGCGAAGCCGCACAGGCACCGGGCATCGAGCGCAACCGGCGGGTGGATATCAATGAATCAACACGAGAGGCAACCATGGCAGCAACGCATCCGCATTCCTTTCGCCTGTCGCGCATGAGCGTGCTGGCTTCCTGCCTGTTGGCCGCGCTGACGGGTTTCAGCACGGCACACGCCGGGGACGGCACCGTCCGGGACAAGGCCGTACTCGATCCCGGCGCAGCGACCTTCGCCGATCGGCACGGCGTGGAGCGCTTCGGCAACGCCGCGATCGAGGCGGCGTGGAAGCTGGATGGCAAGCGGCTCGTCGACATGACGATGACCGACCGGGCGCACGACCGCACGTTCGCCGTGCCCGCGCCGTTCGCGCTGTTGCTGGCCGACGGCAGCACGATCAAGGCTTCCGACATGAAGCTGCTGTCGCCGCCGCGCGCCCGCCCGCTGCCCGTGGACGCGAAGGCTTCGCGCCTCGCCATGCGCCAGCCTGGCCAGGCTGTGGAGGCCAGCTTCGGCGACGCGAATGGCCGCTTCCGGGTGGACTGGAAACTGGTGCAGCGTGACGGCTCACCCTACCTGCGCGAGGTGGTCAGCATCGCCGCGCTGAAGCAGGACGAGAAGATCGCCAAGGTGTCGCTGCTGGAAACGCAGTTGATGGACGCCGAAGTAGTGGGCAGCGTGAACGGCTCGCCGGTGGTGGCCGGCAACGTCTACCTCGGTTTCGAGAACCCGCAATCGGACAGCGCGGTGCGGCACAACGACGTGAAGCTTACGCTGACGCGCACGCTGCCACTGGAAAAAGGCAAGACCGTCGACTATTCGGCGGTGGTCGGCGTGGTGCGCGACGGCCAGCTGCGGCGCGACTTCGCCAGCTACGTCGAGCGCGAGCGGGCGCATCCGTACCGGCTGTTCCTGCACTACAACTCGTGGTACGACATCGGCTACTTCACGCCGTATACCGAAGCGCAGGCGCTGGACCGCATCAACACGGTGGGCACCGAGCTGCACGTGAAGCGCGGCGTGAAACTGGATTCGTTCCTGTTCGACGACGGCTGGGACGACCGCAGCGGCAGCTGGCACTTCAGCAAGGACTTTCCGCACGGTTTCGTGCCGCTGCGCGAAGCCGCCTCGAAGTACGGCGCCGCGCCGGGCGTGTGGCTGTCGCCGTGGGGCGGCTACGGTCCACCGGCGAAGGAACGTGCCGAGCGTGGCGCCAGGGCCGGCTACGAGATCATCGACGGCGGCCTGGCGCTGTCCGGCCCGAAGTACTACCAGCGCTTCCATGACGCGGTGATGGACCTGGTCAAAAAGGACGGCATCAACCAGTTCAAGTTCGACGGTACCGGCAATGCCGACAAGGTGTTCCCGGGCAGCCGCTTCGACAGCGACTTCGCGGCGGCGATCCAGTTGATCGACGACATCCGCGCGGCCAAGCCGGACACCTTCATCAACCTCACCACCGGGACCTGGGCGTCGCCGTTCTGGCTGCGCTACGCCGACACCATCTGGCGCGACGGCGAGGATGACAGCGAAACCGGCGTCGGCAGCACGCGCGAGCAGTGGATCACCTATCGCGATGCGCAGACCTACCGCAACATCGTGCTGAAGGGCCCGCTGTTCCCAATCAACTCGCTGATGCTCCACGGCATCATCTACGCGAAGGAAAACCGCAAGCTCAACACCGATCCGGGCCACGACTTCGCCAACGAGGTGCACTCGTACTTCGCCACCGGCACCGAGCTGCAGGAGCTGTACATCACGCCGTCGCTGCTGAGCGGCCACGACTGGGACGTGCTGGCCGAAGCGGCGAACTGGTCGCGCGCGAACGCCGACGTGCTGCGCGACACGCACTGGATCGGCGGCGATCCCGATCGGCTCGACGCATACGGTTGGGCAGCGTGGTCGCCGCGCAAGTCGATCATCACCCTGCGCAATCCGGGTGACCACGCGCAGCTGGCGGTGGTCGACCTGCAACGTCAGCTGGAACTTCCTGCTGACGCGGCGCGCCGTTTCCATGCGCACAGTCCGTGGAAAAGCGATGCGACCAAGTCCGGAATGACACTTGATGCGGACAAGCCGGGCACGATCACGCTGGCGCCGTTCGAGGTGTTGACGCTGGAGCTGACGCCGGTGGCGGCAGGACCCTGATACTCCGGGGTGGTGCGAATGATCGGGCGGAAACGCCAGTCATTCGCACCAGATCTCGTCACGCCTTGCCGTGGAACAGCTCGCGGCCGATCAGCATGCGGCGGAAATCGGTATGGCGTGCCAGCGCCGATGGCTCTTGATCGGCGTCCTTGAGTCACGCCTTGCCGTGGAAAAGCTCGCGGCCGATCAGCATGCGGCGGAAGTCGATATGGCGTGCCGGCGCCGATGGCTCTTGATCGGCGTCCTCGAGTCACGCCTTGCCGTGGAACAGTTCGCGGCCGATCAGCATGCGGCGGAAGTCGATATGGCGTGCCGGCGCCGATGGTTCTTGATCGGCGTCCTCGAGTCACGCCTTGCCGTGGAAAAGCTCGCGGCCGATCAGCATGCGGCGGATCTCGTTGGTGCCGGCGCCGATCTCGTAGAGCTTGGCGTCGCGCAGCAGGCGGCCGGCGGGGAACTCGTTGATGTAGCCGTTGCCGCCCAGGGTCTGGATCGCTTCCAGCGCCACCTGCACCGCATTGACCGAGGCGTTGAGCAGGCAGGCGGCCGGGTCGATGCGCGACTTCACGCCCGCGTCGAACTGCTGCGCCACCATGTAGGCGAAGCCGCGCGAGCTCTGCAGCGCGGTGTACATGTCGGCGATCTTCGCCTGCATCACGCCGAAGGTGCCGATCGGCGCGTTGAACTGTTTGCGCTCGCGCACGTAGGGCAAGGCCAGGTCGAGCGCCGCCTGCATCAGGCCGATCGGGCCGCCGGACAGCACCAGCCGTTCGGTGTCCAGGCCGTTCATCAGCACGCGCACGCCTTCGTTGACCTCGCCCACGATGTTCTCGGCGGGGATCTCGCAGTTGTCGAACACCAGCTCGCAGGTGTTGGAGCCGCGCATGCCCAGCTTGTCCAGCTTCTGCGCCGTGGAAAAACCCTTCATGCCCTTCTCGACGATGAAGGCGGTCATGCAGCGGCTGCCGGCGGTGCGCGGCGCGGTACGCATGTAGACCAGCAGCACGTCGGCGTCCGGGCCGTTGGTGATCCACATCTTGTTGCCGTTGGCGACCCACACGTCGCCGCGCAGCTCGGCCTTGCAGCTCATCGAGCCGACCACGTCGGAACCGGCGCCGGGCTCGCTCATCGCCAGCGCGCCCACGTACTCGCCGCTGCACAGCTTCGGCAGGTACTTCTGCTTCTGCGCTTCGTTGCCGTTGTGGAAGATGTTGTTGACGCACAGGTTGGAGTGCGCGCCATACGAAAGCCCGACCGAACCGGATGCGCGGGAGATTTCCTCCATCGCCACCATGTGCGCCAGGAAGCCCATGCCGCTGCCGCCGTACTCCTCGGCAACCGTCACGCCGAGCAGGCCCATCTCGCCGAACTTGCGCCACAGGTCGGCCGGGAACAGGTTGTCGCGGTCGATCCTGTCGGCGCGCGGGGCGATCTCCTTTTCCGCAAACGCATGCACGGATTCGCGCAGCAGGTCGATGTCTTCTCCAAGCGGAAACGGGCGCATCACGAACTCCATGGGTGTGCAGAACGGCGATTTTAACCCACGCGACCCGCCAACGCCGGCAAAGGTGCGACCGGTGTTGCAGGACGAGTTACAGCTGCGATTCGATCGGCAGCCAGCTCATCACGCGGGTGGTGGCGCGCAACCACCAGCCGGCGTCGGGCTCGTGGTCCAGCACGCGTGGCGGCTGGCTGCTGGCGTCCAGCCATTGCAGCGAGCCGTCCGGGCGCCGCTGCACCTGGTAGCTCAGGGCGGGTGAGGCCAGGCGCAAATACTCCTGGCGCAGGTCGCGGGCCAGCCCGGCATCGGCGAACAGCACGCCCATTTCGGTGTTGAGGTTGGCCGAGCGCGGGTCGATGTTGAACGAGCCCACGAAACCGCGTTCGCCATCGATCACGAAGGCCTTGGTGTGCAGGCTGGCGCCGCTGCTGCCGAACAGGCCCTGGGCCGGCTTCGGGCCATTGCGGCGGATCTCGAACAGGTGCACGCCACCCTCCAGAAGCTTGCGGCGGTAGCGCTCGTAGCCGCTGTGCACGGCCGGCACGTCGTTTGCGGCCAGCGAATTGGTGATCACGCCGACCTGTGCGCCTGCGTGCGCCAGCCCGACCAGGGTGGCCGTGCCGTTCCTGCCGGGCACGAAGTAGGGCGAGATCAGCATCACCTCGCTGTGCGCGCCCGCGAGATGCGCGGTGAGGCGCGGCTGCAACCAGCTGCCGCGATCGGCGGAGCGGAACTTCAGCGGCGGATCGGAGGCGACCACGATGTTGGCGCTCCAATGCATGGACAACTCGTGGTTGGCCAGCCGTTGTGCGGACGGCGATGCGGCAACCCGTTGCAGATACACCTGCGCGTCGGGCCCGGCGGATTCCTGGCCGAGCCGCGACACGATCTGCTGCAGGTGTTCCGGCGTCTGCGGGTTCAGCGCCTCGATCGGCACGACGGCGCTGGAGTTCCAGAACGCGTCGAAGATCGTGCTGGCGTCCGCCACCGCCGGGCCGAGCAGCAGCATGTCCAGGTCGCGGAAATTCACCCGGCTGGCGGCGTCGAAATACTCGTCGCCGATGTTGCGCCCGCCGACCACGGCGAGCCGGCCGTCGACGATCCACGCCTTGTTGTGCATGCGATGGTTGACGCTGAAGAAGCGCTGCACCATCTCCAGCAGGCGCCACACGCCGCTGCGGTTGCGGAACGGGTTGTACAGGCGCACTTCGATATTCGGGTGCGCATCCAGTGCCAGCAGTGCCGGGTCGAGACCCTGGGTGTTGATGTCGTCGATCAGCAGGCGCACGCGCACGCCACGCTCGGCCGCGGCGTACACCTCGCGCGCCAGCAGGTGACCGACCAGGTCGTCGTGCCACATGTAGTACTGCAGGTCGAGGCTGCGCCCGGCGATGCGCGCGGAAGCGGCACGCACGGCAAACGCGTCCAGGCCGTCGTGCAGCAGGGTCGCCGCGGTCTGCCCCGGGTGGGCGGCGAGATAGGGTGCCAGTTCGCGATCGATCGGGGTCTGTGCCGCCTGCAGCGGCAGGGTCGTGCTGGCGGCGCCGCTGGCGCGCGGGGTCAGGTGGTCGGCCAGCAACAGGCCGCTGGCGACCAGCAGCACCAGGGCCAGCACGGCCCAACCCATCCAGATCATGATCCTGCGCATCCGTGGCACCTCCGGCTTCCGATTATTCGTGGGCTGTCGCAGATGCGCAAAGGCCTGCCGCGATCGACGGCAGGCCTTTGCGGAAACAGGGCATGCCGGCAGACCGGCAGGCCCCTGGTAGCGCGCTTACTGACCGCGCATGCGACCCTGGAAACGGGTGCCGCCATTGCCCATGTGCGCCAGCTTGATCTTGCCGATCGCGTTGATGCGCTCTTCGGCCAGGCGGTCGGCGGCCTTGTAGGTCGGGATGTTCTGGGTCTTGGAGATTTCGAAGATGCGGCCCAGGTTGTAGTAGATCGTGCGCATCATGCGCATCGCGCGCTCGCGGTTGTAGCCGTCGATTTCCAGCGACACGTTCATCACGCCGCCGGCGTTCACCGCGTAGTCCGGCGCATACAGCACGCCGCGACGCTGCAGCTCGTCGCCGATCTCGTCGGTGGCCAGCTGGTTGTTGGCCGGGCCGCAGATGATCTTTGCCTTGATGCGGTCGATGGTCTGCTCGTTGACGGTGCCGCCAAGGGCGCACGGCGAATAGACGTCCGCATCCACGTCGTAGATCTCGTCCAGGCCCACCGCTTCGCAGCCCAGTTCGTCCACGCAGCGCTGCACCGCTTCCTTGTTGATGTCGGTGACGAACACCTTGGCGCCCTGTTCGCGCAGCAGCTTGATGTACTCGCCGCCGACGTGGCCGCAGCCCTGCACGGCGTAGCTGTACTTGCCCACGTCCTCGTTGCCGTGCTTCGCCTGCAGCGTGGCCATCAGGCCCTGCAGGGTGCCGTAGGCGGTGAACGGCGACGGGTCGCCCGAACCGCCGTGCACCTGGTGCACGCCGGTGACGTATTCGGTTTCGCGGAACACGTATTCCATGTCGTTGACGTCGATGCCGACGTCCTCGGCGGTGATGTAGCGGCCGTTCAACGAGTTGACGAAGCGGCCGAACGCGCGGAACAGCGCCTCGGACTTGTCCTTGCTCGGATCACCGATGATCACCGCCTTGCCGCCGCCCAGGTTCAGGCCGGCCACCGCGTTCTTGAACGTCATGCCGCGCGACAGGCGCAGCACGTCGTTCACCGCCTCCTGCTCGGTCTTGTACGGCCACATGCGCAGGCCGCCGAGCGCGGGGCCCAGCACCGTGTTGTGGATCGCGATGATGGCCTTCAGGCCGGCGTCCTTGTTGTGGCAGAACACGACTTCTTCGTGACCGGTGTTGGCGATGGTTTCAAAGATCATTGGAACGGTGACTCCATGATTTACGGTGCCGGTGGGCATCTACAGAGGGTGGCGGAGAGCATGCGGGACTTCGCCGGGGGTTTGAAAACGCCTGAAACTGATCGCCCCGACCGGAGCCGGGGCGATGAATCAAAGCGTCAAGTTTAGTACGTCACCCCCGCAGGTGGTGCCGCGGCGCAGCAAGGCGCCTGCGTATGGAGGCTTCGGGCGCGGCGAGGCCGGTTCCGGAAGCGGGCTGCGGCCCCTACATCCGGCAGTTCGGCGCATGCCCGCTGCTGCGCGCCTGCTGGTACGCCGGCAGCAACTGCTCGGCCTGCCGGTTCAGCGCCTGGGCGCGGTTTCCCGAGGACGGATGGGTGGACAGGAACGCCGGCGGCTTGCTGCCGCCCTGGGCACCCATCTTTTCCCACAGCGTCACCGCCGCCCGCGGGTCGAAACCGGCCTGCGCCATGTAGCGCTGGCCCAGCGTGTCCGCCTCGCTTTCCTGGGTGCGCGAGAACGGCAGCAGGATGCCGACCTGGGCGCCGAGGCCCAGCGCGGCGGCCGCATAGCCGGCATTGGTGCCGCGGGTGCCGGCGTAGATCGTGCCGGCCGCCACCGCGGCCTGGGTCGCCATGTTGTCCGACACGCGTTCCGCGCCGTGCCGCGCCACTACGTGCGACAACTCATGGCCCAGCACCACGGCCAGCTGGTCCTGGTTGCTGGCCAGCTTGAACATGCCCTTGTTCACGCCGATGCGGCCGCCGGGCAGGGCGAACGCGTTGGCGCTGTCGTCGTCGACGATCTGCACCTCCCACTGCTGGGTGTTCCATGGCGGCGGCAATACCGCGATCAGCGCGCTGGACACGCAGGTGGCGTAGGCGCGCTCGCGCGGCGCGTCGACGAACTTGCCCTGCTTGCGCATGTCGTTGAACGCGGTCAGCCCCATCTGGCTCATCTGGCTGTCCGACACCATCATCAATTGCGAACGCCCGGTGGGCGAGGTGACGCAGCCGGCCAACAACGTGGCGGCCAGCGTGGCGAGCAGATGGCGGTGTTTCATGCGTGATCCCCTGAGGACGGTCGTGATTCGAGCATAACCGCAGGAAATCACGGTCGGGATCAACACGGCGTTGATGAAATGTACGAACGATCGTGCTATTTTCTGGCGCATGACGACCGCAACCCTCCCCGGCAAACGCGCCAGCACCCGCGAAACCATCCTCGACCACGCCTACGCGCTGGCCCGTCGTGACGGGCTGGAAGGCCTGTCGATCGGCAACCTGGCCGCCGACGTGGGCATGTCCAAGAGCGGCGTGTTCGCCCACTTCGGCTCGCGCGAAGAGCTGCAACTGGCCGTGCTCGACACCGGCCGCAACCGCTTCGTGAGCCAGGTGCTGATGCCCGCCCTGAAACAGCCGCGCGGCCTGCCGCGGCTGCGCGCGATCGTGGCGAACTGGTTCGCATGGAGCCGCGAACACCAGAGCGGTTGCGTGCTGCTGTCCGCCGCCAGCGAATACGACGGCCGCGACGGCGCGCTGCACGACGGCGTGGTGCGGCAACAGTCCGGCTGGCGCGACGAGTTGCAAAAGGCGATCGCGCAGGCGGTCGAGCTGGGCGAGCTGCGCAGCGATACCGACGTCGCCCAGCTCGCCTTCGAGATCTACGCCCTGATGCTCGGCCTGCACCACGACGCCGGGCTGTTCGGATTCGACGAAGCCGGCCAGCGCACCCGCGCGGCCTTCGAGCGCCTGTGGCGCAGCTGGCAAACCTGAGGCGAAACCCATGCCCACCGTCATCGACCGACTCAAGCTCACCACCGTGCGCACCGGCTTCGCGCTGGGCGGACGGATCGCACCCAAGCGCACCGTGAACCGCGCCGCGCGCCTGTTCGCCACCCCGTTCGCCAGCAGCCGTGTTCGCGCCGAAGCGGTGCAGGGCGATGCGCAGATGCAGCGCGGCGAGTTGCGGGTCCGCGGCGAAACCATCGCCACCTACGTCTGGGGCGATCCCGCGACCCAGCCGTACGCACTGCTGGCGCACGGCTGGTCCAGCTTCGGCCTGCGCTTCCTGCCGTGGGTGGCGGGCTTGCGCGCGCTGGGCTTCGCCGTGGTCACGTTCGACCAGCCCGGCCACGGCCACAGCAGCGGCAAGCTGTGCACGCTGCCCGAATTCACCGCCACCATCCACGCGATCGGCGAACACTACGGCCACGCCGCGCTGGCCGTCGGCCACTCGCTGGGCGGTGCCGCCGTCACCTTCGCCCAGGACGAGGACTGGCATGCCGATCGGCTGATCCTGGTGGCGCCCGCGGCCGACATGAAGGCCGCGGCCGGCCGCTTCTTCCGCTTCGTGCGCCTGGGCGAACACCTGCGCCAGCCGTTCTACGACTGGCTGCTGCGCCGCACCGGCGTCAGCGTGGAGCAACTGCAGGTGCATCGCCGCCTGCCTGCGCTGGGCCAGCCCGCACTGATCGTGCACGACCTCGACGATGCCGACGTGCCGTGGGGCGAGGGCGAACGCTACGCCCAGTTCTGGCCCGGCGCGCGACTGTTCACCACCCAGGGCCTGGGCCATCGCCGCGTGCTCGATGCGCCGGAAGTGATCGACGCCGCGCTGGCTTTCGTGCGCGGCGAAGTCGTCGGCACGCGGGTGATTGGCAGTCCCAATCTGGCGCTCTGCCTCTAGGCCACTCCTCCGCCTCCAGGCCACGCTCTGTTGCCGTCATTCCCCGCGCACGCGTCGATGGCAAGGGTCGGTACAGCCGCATGTCCGTACGCCAAGGTACGCCGGCAATCCCGCGAGCCCGCCGTCGATCCACTAGAATCGACAGGTTCAAGCATCGATGCCGGAGTTGCCATGAGTTCCCCCGCCAAGCACGTCCCCGCCAGCGCCCCGCAGACGGAAACCACCCCGCTGCGCTTCGTCACCGCCGCCAGCCTGTTCGATGGCCACGATGCCGCCATCAACATCATGCGACGGATCATCCAGTCGCAGGGTGCCGAAGTGATCCACCTGGGCCACAACCGCTCGGTCGAGGACGTGGTGCGCGCCGCGCTGCAGGAAGACGCCGACGCGATCGCGCTGTCGTCCTACCAGGGCGGCCACGTCGAGTACTTCAAGTACATGGTCGACATGCTGCGCGAGCGCGGCGCCGGCCACGTGCGCGTGTTCGGCGGTGGCGGCGGCACCATCACGCCGGAGGAAATCCGCGAGCTGCAGGCTTACGGCGTCGAGCGCATCTACCACCCGAACGACGGCATGAAGCTGGGCCTGGTCGAGATGATCGAGGACGTGATGAACCGCACCCGTGCCGCGGTCGACCAGCGCGTCGAAACCGCCGCCAGCAAGGTCGACGTCGACGACGAAATCTCCATCGGCCACATGCTTTCCACCATCGAGGAAGGCCGCCTCGGCGACGCCGAGCTGGAACGCCTGCGCAAGGAATGGAAGCTGGCCGGCAAGCAGACCCCGGTACTCGGCCTCACCGGCACCGGCGGCGCCGGCAAGTCGTCCGTGGTGGACGAACTGCTGCTGCGCTTCCTGCACGCCTTCCCCGAGATGCGCATCGCCGTGCTCGCGGTCGACCCCACCCGTCGCCGTTCCGGTGGCGCGCTGCTGGGCGACCGCATCCGCATGAACTCGCTGCGCAGCCATCGCGTCTACATGCGCTCGATGGCCACCCGCCGCCAGCACGCCGCCACCAGCGTGGTGCTGCACGACTGCATCGACTTCCTGAAGAGCCAGCCGTACGACCTGGTGATCGTCGAGACCGCCGGCATCGGCCAGAGCGATTCGGAAATCGTCGACCTGGTCGACTTCCCGGTCTACGTGATGACCAGCGACTACGGCGCCGCCAGCCAGCTGGAGAAGATCGACATGATCGACTTCGCCGACCTGGTGGTACTCAACAAGTTCGACAAGCGCGGCGCCGAAGACGCGCTGCGCGACGTGCGCAAGCAGTGGAAGCGCAACCACACCGCGTTCGGCGTGAAAGACGACGACGTGCCGGTCTACCCGACCATCGCCAGCCAGTTCAACGATCCGGGCGTGACCTGGATGTTCACCAACCTGTGCCGCCTGATGCGCGAGAAGCTGCACCTGGGCGCGGCCACTTCCAAGGCAGGGCAGCCCGCTCTGGAACCCTCCTCTTCCAGGGGAGGGCAGGGTGGGGTAGCCCCAGCCGAAGCCGGATGCAGCTGGGCCCCGCAACTCGACACCACCCTCAAGGAACCCCGCGCCACCGTACTCATCCCCGGCGCCCGCGTGCGCTACCTCGCCGAAATCGCCGAGCAGGGCCGCGCCATCAACAAGGGCATCGAGACCCAGGCCGAATTCGCCAGCAAGGCGCAGCACTACTACGAGTCGCTGAAGGAACTGGGCGACGACAAACTGCCGCGCCCGCTCGACCTGTACGGCAGTGCCGACCTGCACGCCGAAGGCGACCGCTCGCTGGTCACCCTGCGCCAGCGTTACAACGCCGCGCTGAAGGAACTCAGCCACGAAGCGATTCATCAGCTGCGCGAATGGCCGGCGCTGTACCAATCGGTCACCGCCGACGTCAACGAATACAAGGTGCGCGACAAGGTCATCCGCGTCGACAACTATCGCGAATCCCTGAGCCACCAGAAGATCCCGAAGGTCGCCCCGCCGAAGTCGAAGGACTGGGGCGAACTGGTCACCTTCCTCGGCAAGGAAAACCTGCCCGGCCACTACCCGTACACCGGCGGCGTGTATCCATACCGCCGCAGCGGCGAAGACCCCACCCGCATGTTCGCCGGCGAAGGCACGCCCGAACGCACCAACCGCCGCTTCCATTACCTGAGCCAGGGCGGCGCCGCCACGCGCCTGTCCACCGCGTTCGACTCGGTCACCCTGTACGGCGAAGACCCCGCGCCGCGCCCGGACATCTACGGCAAGATCGGCAACTCCGGCGTCAACATCGCCACGCTCGACGACATGAAGAAGCTGTACTCCGGCTTCGACCTCAGCGCACCCAGCACCTCGGTGTCGATGACCATCAACGGCCCCGCGCCGATGATCCTGGCGATGTTCATGAACACCGCCATCGACCAGAACGTGGAGAAATACCTCAAGGCCGACGACGCGCGCTGGGCGGAAGCGGAAAAGAAGATCGCCAAGCTCTACGAAGGCCGCCAGCGCCCGCAATACCTGGGGGAGCTGCCCAAGGGCAACGACGGCCTCGGCCTCGGCCTGCTCGGCGTGTCCGGCGACGAACTGGTCGATGCCGAAACCTACGCGCGCATCAAGATCGAAACCCTGACCCAGGTGCGCGGCACCGTGCAGGCCGACATCCTGAAGGAAGACCAGGCGCAGAACACCTGCATCTTCTCCACCGAATTCGCGCTGCGCATGATGGGCGACATCCAGCAGTACTTCGTCGACCACAAGGTGCGCAACTTCTACTCGGTGAGCATCAGCGGTTATCACATCGCCGAAGCCGGCGCCAACCCGATCAGCCAGCTCGCCTTCACCTTGAGCAACGGCTTCACCATCGTCGAGTACTACCTAGCCCGCGGCATGAAGGTGGACGACTTCGCGCCCAACCTCAGCTTCTTCTTCTCCAACGGCATGGACCCGGAATACACCGTCATCGGTCGCGTCGCCCGCCGCATATGGGCCCGCGCCATGCGCGAACGCTACGGCGCCAGCCCGCGCAGCCAGATGATGAAGTACCACATCCAGACCTCAGGCCGCTCCCTGCACGCGCAGGAAATCCAGTTCAACGACATCCGCACCACGCTGCAGGCGATGTACGCGTTGTTCGACAACTGCAACAGCCTGCACACCAACGCCTACGACGAAGCCATCACCACGCCCACCGAAGAAAGCGTGCGCCGAGCGGTGGCGATCCAGATGATCATCAACAAGGAACTCGGCCTCAACTTCAACGAGAACCCGTGGCAGGGCAGCTATGTCGTCGACACCCTGACCGACCTGGTCGAGGAAGCGGTGTACAAGGAGTTCGAGGCGATCAGCGAGCGCGGCGGCGTGCTCGGCGCGATGGACACCATGTACCAGCGCGGCAAGATCCAGGAAGAGTCGATGTATTACGAGCACAAGAAGCATGATGGCTCGCTGCCGTTGATCGGGGTGAATACCTTCCTGCCGAAGGATCATGGTGGGGAGATCGCCACCGAGATCGAGTTGATCCGGTCGACGGAGGAAGAGAAGGGGGCGCAGATTGCGCATGTGAAGATGTATGGTGAGGCGCGGAACGCGCTGGTGCCGGGGAGCTTGCGGACGCTGCAGGACACGGCGC
>NZ_LMHR01000053.1:0-36479 GCF_001428465.1 Rhodanobacter sp. Root179
ACCGGTGTCCACTTTTGCGTAGGAACACTCCGGCTACGCCGCCGCTTAACTCCAGCGTTAGGCTACAGGACACCACCTTGTTCTTTACCGTAACAATCGTTGCCATTGCAGCCGTCGCGGCTTGGTACGTGGGGAGCCGCAAAGAGGCACCCTCATGGCGCGCTCGGTTATTAGCGTGTGTTTGGTGCGGTCCATTAGCTATCTGGTCTCTTTCTACCGCGCGGCAGGCTATCAACATCGGTCAAATTTCCTGTTTATGCCGAGGAACTCCGGACCCAACATTCTTCATTGACCAAAATCCGGCTCTCTTCTGGTCGACAACGGTAATCTGGTACATAGGCGGCGTAGGCTTAGCCGCAGCGTGTGTTGGCTGCATCATCCCTTCAGGCCGTAAATTGGCCTAACATCTCGTTCAAGGCGGACGGCTTCGCCGCCGCTTATCTCAGGCGTTAGGCTTCACAGATGGAATCGACTCAGCCAACGTACCTCTGGGGTGCCGCAAAGAGCTACTGGCGAAGTTTCTTGCCGGCATGGGTATTCCCGTTCGTCTTCTTTTATGGTGACGGTGTGTCCGACTCATTCGGCCATCCAAACTTGTTCTTTGTAGTTGTCGCACTCCCGTTGTTCTTCTGGTCCTTCTTTCGCGCAACGCGCCCGTGGCTTCGCCATCAGGTCAAGTACTGGCATTGTGTTTTTTGGGCTATGGTGGTCCCGTTCCTTCTTGGTATTGCCGCTGTCGGCTCGCGCTTGGCACTACTCGGGCTATTGCATGGCGGCGGCACTGCTTAGCCACTCGTTCAAGGCGGGCGGCTACGCCGCCGTTTAACTCCAGCCTCAGGCCGCATCAGCGATGTCTGGAGCATTCGTTGAAGACAACCTCATAAGATTGGCCGATGTCACAAGCACCAAAGAATCCGCAACTTCCGAGCTTCGTCGTTCTGCGCAGAACGGATGCTGGTACCTGGCAGTTTCTCGGCGAGGTACGTCGCAAGCCCGGCTTGACCGCACAAGCTGCGCGTACAGACGCTATCCTTCAGGCAACTGGCGGTGCAGCCAGAGGCGGCGAGGTATACGCGGCTGTCCTTGCCAGCGAGTGGCGTATCGCACAAGAATGGAATTCTCCAATCGAGTGATGCTCAGCCTTTCAGTGCGGCCTGACCCGTTCCGCCTAGCGTCTGCCGCATCACACCGTTGCTTTCTACCGCTGCGGCTTACCTCGTCCAACAACCCGTTCAGTTCAATTCGCACCTTCCGCGTCATGCGCCTGTGGCACGTGGCTCTTGGAATGGGTTATGTGGCGTCGCTGTGGTTGGTCATATCGAAGCCCCTCGGCTGGCATCCGCTTCGATAATGGGCATCACGAAACAGCCGCACCTCATGCCTGCCCATCCACCCGCAACACCAGCTTCCCCCGATGGATCCCGTCGAACAGGCGGTTGAGCACCACGGGTGCATTCTCCAGGCCTTCGGCCACGGTCTCTTCGGTCTTCAACTTCCCCTCGCGAATCCATCCGGTGATCGCACCCACCGCTTCCCTGGTCCTGGTGTAATCCAGCACCAGGAAACCGCGCACGCTGAGGCGTTTCATGATGACGGGGCTGAAGTCGTCGCCGGGGCGCTCGGCGCTGTTGTAGCCGGAGATCATGCCGCACAGGGCCACGCGGCCACCGATCACCATCCGTGACAGCACCGCGCGCATCACCTCGCCGCCCACGTTTTCGAAGTTCACGTGGATGCCGTCGGGAGTCGCGGCCTTGAGTTGCTGCTTGAACTCGGCGGACTTGTAGTCGACGGCGGCATCGAAGCCGAGGTGGTCGACGAGGTGGCGGCATTTGTCGGCGCCGCCGGCGATGCCGACCACGCGGGCGCCCATGATCCTGCCGATCTGGCCGGCGATGGAGCCGACCGAACCGGCGGCGGCGGAGACGACCAGGGTTTCGCCGGCCTGCACGGGGGCGATGTCGGTGAGGCCGTAGTAGGCGGTGACGCCGCTCATGCCGGCCGCGCCGAGCAGGGTCGGCAGCGGGATGCCGGGATCGGCGGGCAGGCGCACGTAGCCTTTGGCGCTTTCGTGCAGCAGGAGATAGTCCTGCCAGCCGGTGACGCCTTGCACCAGGTCCCCTTCGGCGTAGTGCGCGGAGCGCGATTGCACCACGCGGCCCAGGCCGAGCGCGCGCATCACCTCGCCGATCGCGACCGGCGGCAGGTATTGCGGGATGTCGCGCATCCACACGCGGTTGGTCGGGTCCATCGAGAGGTACAGCACGCGCACCAGCACCTCGCCGTCCTGCAAGTCGGGCACGGCTTGTTCGACCAGGTCGAAGTCATCGCGCGAGACCAGGCCTTCGGGACGGGTTTTCAGGCGCAGTTGGCGATTGATCAGGGGCATGCGGTTCACCGTGGCGGCAGCGGGACAGTGCGCATTCCACTATACGGCGTCGCGTCGCCGGCCCGGGCGACAACCCCATTGTGCCGGCTGTTGCGTTGGATCCATGGGCGGGATGTGTCGTCCCGTGTTCCACTTACACTGTGCCGGCCACTCGGCATACGGGGAGAAATGCATGCTTGCTCGAATACTCGGTCTGCTGGGTCTGTGGCTGTTGCTGGCGGCGCCATTGCCGGCGCAGGAGGTGCCGCCGGCGTTGCGCGATTGGCAAGGCTGGGTGCTGCACGACGTGCCGCAGCATGATTGTCCCTTCATGGCCAGCCAGATGCCGGGTGTCGGCGGCCGTCAATGCGCCTGGCCGGGGCGCCTGAGCCTGGATGCGGGCAAGGACGGCGGGCGGTTCAGTCTGGACGTGCACGTGGATGCGCCGAGCTGGGTGGCGCTGCCCGGCGATGCGAGGAACTGGCCGCAACAGGTCAGCGCGAACAACCAGCCGGCCACCGTGCTGCAACGTGACGGCCAGCCGATGTTGTGGCTGATGCCGGGCGATTACCAGTTGCGCGGCAGCTTGCCATGGGTGGCGCGCCCGTCACGGCTGCACGTGCCAGCGGCGATCGGGCTGGTGGCGCTGAGCGTCGATGGCGCGGCGGTAGCCCGCATCGAGCGCAATGGCGAACAGCTCACCCTGGGCGAGGCCGCGGCTGCGCAGCGTGCCGCCGATGCGCTGTCGCTGCGCGTCTATCGACGCCTGGAAGACGGACTGCCGGCCACGCTGCAAACCCAATTGCAGCTCAATGTCACCGGCAGCGCGCGCGAGCAGTCGCTGGGCCCGGTGCTGCCGCCGGGTTTTGTCGCCACCGCCTTGTCCGGCGACTTGCCGGCCCGGCTGGAGAACGACGGCCAACTGCGCGTGCAGCTGCGGCCAGGCCAGTGGACGATCACGCTCGCCGCGCGCAGCGTGGCTCCGCTGGGCAGGGTGGCGGTGAAGTTGCCGTCGACGCCGTGGCCGCGGCAGGAAGTCTGGAGCTATGCCGACGATTCCGACCTGCGCAGTACCCGGGTCGAGGGTCATGCCACCGATGCGGCCCAGGCCGGCGTGCCGGGGGAATGGCGCGACCTGCCGGCATTCGTGCTGGATGACGACGCGGGCCTGGCGATCGAACAGGGTACGCGTGGTGATGAAGGCGGCACGGGCGACCAGCTGCATCTGCGGCGCGAATTGTGGCTGGACTTCGACGGTGGCGGCCTCGGCGTGGCCGACCGGCTGACCGGCGAGCTGCGCCATCACCAGCGGCTGGACGTGGCGGCGCCCTGGCAGTTGCAGCGTGCCAGCCAGGCCGGCGAACCATTGCTGATCAGCACCGGCGAGCACGGTCGCAGCGGCGTCGAGCTGCGCGAGCAGGAGCTTGATCTGGCCGCCGGCCTGCGCCTGCCCGCGCACGGCGGGGTGATTCCCAGTTCCGGCTGGCAGCTGCCGCTGGAAGATATCGATGCCACCTTGCATCTGCCGTACGGCTACCGTCTGCTCGGTGCGCCGGGGGTGGACCGTTCACCCGATTCCTGGGTGGCGCAATGGACCTTGCTTGACCTGTTCGTGGTTGCCCTGATCGCCCTGCTCGCCGGGCGCCTGTTTGGCTGGCCGTGGGCGCTGCTGGCCGCGGCTTTCCTGGCCCTGGCGCAGCATGAAGGCGGCGCGCCGCGCTGGACGCTGGCTGTCGCCCTGGCGCTGACCTTGTTGCTGCGCGCGCTGCCCGAGGGGCGATTGCGCTCCACGGCGCGACTTGGCGCGCTGGCCGGCTTCGCGCTGGCGGTCTTGTGGACGCTGCCGTTCGCCGCGACGCAGTTGCAGTACGCATTGCATCCGCAACTGGAAGGAGGCAGCCAGGCCCGGATGGCCCCGGCGGGTTACGCCGAACGGGCGGCGCGGGAAGAGGTCTATGCGAGAGCGCAGCAGAAGATGAAACAGCAGGTGGCACCACTGCCACCGCCGCCAGCATCAGCGCCAGTGGTTAGCGAGATGAGTTCGACTGCGCTGTTGGCCCCAGGTGTGGTGTCGCGCGACGACTCAAGCGCAACGCTGAGTGCCGTCACCGTAGCGGGTTCATCGATGCAGAATCTGAGTGGCGGGTCCACCACGGTGCGCAACGACATCGACAGCCGCAGCATCGTCCAGGCCGGTGCCGGCACGCCGCAGTGGAACCAGGGCAACAACTACCAACTCGGCTGGTCCGGCCCGGTGACGACGAGCCAGAGCACCCGGCTGATCATTGCGCCGGCTTGGCTGGTGCGCCTGTTGCGGGTGGCGATGGTCGGCCTGCTGGCCGTCCTGCTGGCCAGGCTGGTCCCGCCGCTGCTGATGCCGCTGCGCCAGCGCTGGCGCGGCGTGGGCATGGCCGGCGTCGTGCTGCTGGGCATCGCGCTGCTGCCGGTCGGTCTGCATGCGCAGAGCCTGCCTGACCAGCAACTGCTGAACCAACTGCGCGGAAGGCTTACCGAGGCGCCGAAGTGCGTGCCGGCCTGCGCCACCGTGGCCCAGGCGCAATTGCAGGCTGCCGGCGACACCTTGGCGGTGGCGCTGGAGACGCACGTCGGCGCGGCGGTGGCCGTTCCGTTGCCGCAGGCCGACGACGGTCTGCAACTGCTCGAGGTCAGCGTGGACGGCCATGCCGATGCGCCGCTCGTGCGCATCGGCGATCAATTGTTTCTGCGCCTGGATCGCGGCGTGCACCGGGTCGGCCTGCGCTACCGCATCGGGTCGACCGACAGCGCCAACCTGCGTTTCGCGCTGCGTCCGCAACACATCGCGTTCGATGGGCAGGGCTGGTCGCTGGCCGGTGTCGACCAGGGGCGGGCGCTGGGCGACAGCGTCGCCTTGCAACGCCTGCGCTCCGCCAGCGACGGCAAGGACTTGCCGCCCGCGCAGAGTTTTCCGCCGTACGTGCGGGTGGCGCGCAGCCTGCAATTGGGCATCGACTGGACGGTCGAGAACGTGGTCGAGCGGGTTGCCCCGCAGCAGGGCGGCTTCAGCGTCACGCTGCCGCTGCTGCCGGGCGAGCACCCGGTGGGCGATGACGTGCTGGTGAAGGACGGCCGCATCAGCATCACGTTCAACGCGAACAGCCAGGAGGTGCACTGGAGCAGCCGGCTCGATCAGGCCGCGACGCTGACGCTCGAAGCGCCGGCGCTGGGCGAGCGTGCCGAGGTGTGGCAGATCCTTGCTGCGCCGATGTGGCATGTGGATGCGAAGGGCGTACCCACCAGCGCCGGTGACGAAGGCCTGCAGTTCCAGCCGCTGCCCGGCGAAAAGTTGCAGTTGACCTTTGCCAAGCCGGCGGCGATCGCCGGCGAAAGCCTGGCATTCGACGGCGTGCAGGTGACCAGCCGGGCCGGTGAACGCGTCAGCGAAACCACGCTGGAACTGCGCGCGCGCAGCACCCGTGGCGGCGAGCACGTGATCGACCTGCCTGCCGGCGCCGAACTGCTGGAAGCGACCCGCGACGACGAAGCCATCAACCTGGCGGTGCGCGACGGCAAGCTCAGCCTGCCGCTGCTGCCTGGCGAACACGTCTACACGTTGCGCCTGCGCGAACCGCATGGCGTCGGCGTGCGCACGCGCACGCCAACGTTCGCGCTGCATGCACCAGTGGCCAATATCGATCTCGACCTGCAGCTGCCGCAGGATCGCTGGGTAGTGTGGACATGGGGGCCGACCACCGGACCGGCCGTGCTGTACTGGTCGCAGCTGGTCGTGCTGCTGCTGGCTGCCTGGTTGCTGGCCCGTTTCGCGCCGACGCCGCTGCGCTTCCGCCACTGGCTGCTGCTGGGGCTGGGCTTTTCCGCGTTCGCCTGGAGCGCCTACGCGCTGGTGGTCTTGTGGCTGATCCTGCTGGGCTTGCGCGCACGCCACGCGCCTGCGGAGAACGCGGACACCACGCGTTTCAACCTGCTGCAGGTCGGGCTGGCTGCGCTTACCGTGCTGGCCCTGCTGGTGTTGGTCGCCGCGGTGCCCAGGGGGCTGCTCGGCCTGCCCGACATGCATGTGGCCGGCAACGGCTCGACTGCCGCAAGCCTGCGCTGGTTCGCCGACCAGAGCGCCGGCGTGCTGCCGGGCGGTGGCGTGCTCAGCGTGTCGTTGTGGTTCTACAAGCTGGCGATGCTCATCTGGGCGCTGTGGCTGGCCAATGCGCTGATCGGCTGGTTGCAGTGGGCGTTCAAGTCATGGACGCACGGCGGCTACTGGCGCAAGCCGCCGCCGAAGCCGGGCGTGACGCCGCCGCAGCTGCCGCCGAAGCATCCGGAGCCGCCGCATGCCTGATGTACGCCATGCGCTGATGGATGCCACCGCACGGCTCGGCGAGCGCGTCGACGCCGAACTGCTGCTGCTGCACGTGCTGCAGCAGGAGCGCAGCTGGCTGTTCACCCACGCCGACGACGAGCTGGCGACGGACGTCCAGACGGCTTTCCGTCAACTCGTCGCGCGGCGCGAAGCCGGCGAACCGGTGGCCTACCTCACCGGTCGCCGCGGCTTCTGGACGCTGGACCTGGAGGTGACCCCGGCGACCCTGATCCCGCGCCCGGAGACGGAATTGCTGGTCGAGCTCGCCCTTCAGCGACTGCCCGACAGGGCGCCCGTCGAGGTGGTCGACTTGGGCACCGGCAGCGGCGCGATCGCGCTGGCGATCGCCAGCGAACGGCCGCAGGCGCGAGTGATCGCCACCGACGCCAGCGCCGCCGCCCTGGCGGTGGCAAGGCGCAACGCGCAACGCCACCACCTCGACAACGTCACCTTCGTGCATGGCGACTGGCTGGCACCACTGGCCGGCCAGCAGTTCGAGCTGATCGTCTCCAACCCGCCGTACATCGAAGCCGCCGACCCGCACCTGGCGCAAGGCGACCTTCGCCACGAACCGGCCAGCGCACTGGCCTCGGGCGACGACGGCCTGGACGACATCCGCCGCATCCTGGTCGACGCCCGTCACCACCTGCGCCCCGGCGGATGGCTGCTGTTCGAGCATGGCTGGAACCAGGGTGAAGCGGTGCGCAGGTTGCTGGTCCAAGCTGGCTATGCCGACGTGTTCACGGCGCAGGATCTGGAGCTGCGTGATCGGGTCAGTGGGGGAACGGCGTGAATCAGGGGGGGCGACGTCGCCAGTGCTGACGTTCCGTTCACGATAGAGGCGAAGCAATTCCGCCGCCTTGCCGCCATGGCGTCAACAACGGATTGCCAAGGACAAATTTGCGAAGGAGGGTGCGGTGCCTACGGTGCGCTTCCCAACTCCATGGATTCGACAGGTGTGAGTCACCAGTGGGTCCTATTGACGATAGATCCACACCAGGCATGAGTCGGCCGGCTGCAAAATAATTCTTTCCGGAATAATGTCTTCCGGGATTTCGGCGCCGTCAGAAAACCTGCACCACTGAACATTATTTACAAAGCGATCGTAAGCCTGCTTCCCGCAGTTCGGACATGGCGGCAGGCTTCCCAGAAATCTTCTCAGATTGTCCTCGTAATACAATCGATACCCCGCGCCATGATCTGGAACGTTGTCGGGCTTCGGTTCGCCCAAAACGCGATCTGCGCGGGGATCTGTCCACAGGATCGTGTGGCAATGTCCACACTGAGCACCAACGACGGGCGCTTCTGCCCATGTGAAATAGACGAGTCCATGTATTTCACAGCCTTTGATGAGAGCGGGCTCAACGCATATATCTGCCGCCGTGATCTTGGAGATGCTTGTCATCAGATTCACATGTATTAACTCAGGGGATGGTTGCGTCGATGATGGTGCTTATTGCCGTTTGATCGTATCTTCCACCAAAAAGAACCAATGCTTTTCCCGTCGCATTTCTTGAGCTTGGGTACAAGATGCCATTATAACCAGCGGTATAAGCCTTGTTTGCGATCTTGTTCGTATATCCGTAGACCAGCTTCTGTTCGATTTGTGAATTGACAGGGGCGGTGAGTCTGGCCCCGTCTATGCCCATCATTTTGATCATTTCATGGTCGGTTAGATCGAGAACGTTGTCGACGTTCAGTTCACCGACATAGAGGGACTTCCCCGCTATATTTTTGCGAACTTCTGCATACGACGTGGCAACGTTGTCTCCGAAGTAGACATCCCCTCCGGTCTGGCGAAATGTGGGATCAGAGAAGCGGTATTGAGCTTTGGGATTTGTGCTTAAAGGCTGAAAGTTGCTGTCATAAATTTTATGTCCGTCCATCTTGATTGGCTTTCCCTTTCCAGCGGTCAGGCGATTGCTTGGCTCGGGATTGGCGCTGATGGTCGGCTTGCTCGCCCTCTGCGCGGGTCCTTGTTTTGCTTTGGGAGCTTCTCTTGCGCGATCAGACCACTTGTCTGCTGACGGCGTTGACTGCGTCGCAGTTTGTTCTCTTAGCCGCGGCTCCGCCTTCAGCCTCCCCTCATTCCGCACCATCCAGTCGGCGAACTTCGGTCCCATCCGGCTGCTGCGGACGCCTTCGGCCAGTTGGCCCATGTCGCCGCGGCCCTTGGCCAGGTAGGCGAGGATGCCCATCAGCAGGAGGACGAACATGGCGACGTGGGCGCGGGCGATTTTTTCAGCGGCGTGCTGGATTGCGAAGCGGTCGACGCGGATGGGTTGCTGCGGCAGCGGTGACGGGGAGGCGGCGGACCAGGCCAGGCGGATGCCGTCCCAGTAGGCGCGGGCGATGTCGGGCATGTCCCGCACGATGTATTCGCTGAGCGCCTTGAGCCCCATGAAGATGAGGATCCATTCGCCCATCTGCGCGCCGGCCGCCGCGCCGATGACGACTCCCGGGGCGGCGCCCACGCCCACGCCGAACACGCCGCCGGCGACGCCGCCGATGAGTGCGCCGCCGCCGGTGCTGGTCAGCATCACGATCAGGCATTGGCGCAACACGGCGACGATGTCGTTGACGACGGCGTCGAGGTCGAGGTGCTGGAAGTCGCGAAGGATGCGATAGACCGCCAGGCCTTCGGAAAGCGTGATGGCAAGCTGCAGGGCATCGGCCCGCGCGGAGATCAGTCTGGCTTCATTGCGGGCGCCGGATATCTGGCGGCCTGCCCAGCGCTCGAGCTGGTTCCATGAGTCCTGTATCGACGTGGCCAACGTCATCGCAACTCCTTCCCTGGAGGTTTTCTTCGAAGCTCAACGCAGCGTAATCGTGGCGGGGCTCGCCGGCTGTAAGGCATCGCCGGCGATGGCCAGCGATGTGCGCCACGTCACATTGGGCGACCGGCGTGAGGCGGTGTCAGCCGGTGCTGGCCATGCTGCCCGCGCACAGCGTCGGGAAGCGCGCATGGATCGCGTGGCGGATGCCGGGCAGGTCCAGCCCGGCCATCGTCAGCACTTCCTCGCGGCTGCCGTGTTCCAGATAGACGTCTGGAAGGCCAAGGTGCAGGATCGGCTGGGCGATGCCGTGGGCGGCCAGGCATTCGGCCACGGCCGAGCCGGCGCCGCCGGCGACCGCGTTGTCTTCCAGGGTGACGAAGGCGTCGTGGGTCTTCGCCAGCTCCACGATCATCGCCTCGTCCAGCGGCTTCACGAAACGCATGTTGACCAGGGTCGCGTCGAGTTCGGCGGCGATCGTGCTGGCGGCGGGAAGCATCGCGCCGAAACTGAGCAGGGCCAGGCCGCGGCCGCGGCGACGCAGGTCGGCCTTGCCGATCGGCAAGGTGTCGAGTTGCTCGCTGATGGCGACACCGGGACCGGTGCCGCGCGGGTAGCGGATCGCGGCGGGGCCGGTGTACTGGAAGCCGGTGGAAAGCATCGCGCGGCATTCGTTTTCGTCGGCGGGCGCCATGATCACGAAGTTGGGCAGGCAGCGCAGGAAAGAGAGATCGAAGCTGCCCGAATGCGTCGCGCCGTCCGGGCCGACCACGCCGGCGCGGTCGATCGCGAAGGTCACGTCGAGGTTCTGCAGCGCCACGTCGTGGATGGCCTGGTCGTAGGCGCGCTGCAGGAAGGTGGAATAGATCGCCACGACGGGCTTGGCGCCTTCGCAGGCCATGCCGGCGGC
Source organism: Rhodanobacter sp. Root179 (assembly GCF_001428465.1). Taxonomy (NCBI): domain Bacteria; kingdom Pseudomonadati; phylum Pseudomonadota; class Gammaproteobacteria; order Lysobacterales; family Rhodanobacteraceae; genus Rhodanobacter; species Rhodanobacter sp. Root179. The sequence goes on from NZ_LMHR01000053.1 coordinate 10,407, forward strand.
CAGCGTCACCGCGTGCTGCTCGGCGATGGCCACGTCGAAGTAGCGGTTCGGGTACTCCTTCGAGAACCGCACCAGGCCGGAACCTTCGCGCATCGCCGGGGTGATCGCCAGCAGGCGCGGGTCGGCCGCGGCCTGGTCGCACAGCCAGTTGCCGAAGATGTCGGTATAGGTGGGCTTGGCTGGCGTGTTCTTTTTAACCAGGCCGGCCTGCGGGTCGAACGGACCGACCGCGTGGTATTCGATCTGCGCCTCTTCGGCCGGGGCGTAGCCCTTGCCCTTGGTGGTGATCACGTGCAGCAGCTGCGGGCCGGGCAGGTTCTTCACCGTGCGCAGCGCCTGCAGCAACTGCGGCATGTTGTGGCCGTCGATCGGGCCGGTGTAGTGGAAGCCCAGTTCCTCGAACAAGGTGGAGGGTACGAACATGCCCTTGGCATGTTCTTCCCAGCGCTTGAAGAAGCGGCCCATGAATGACTGCTTGGGGATCGCCCGCTTGGCCCGCTCGCGCAGCTGGTTCAGGCGGCGGCTGGCCATCGCGCGGGCCATCATCTTGGTCATCGCGCCGACGTTTTCGCTGATCGACATGCCGTTGTCGTTGAACACCACCAGCATGTCCGGTTCCACGTCGCCGCCGTGGTTCAGCGCTTCGAACGCCATGCCGGCGGTCATCGCGCCGTCGCCGATCACCGCCACCACCTTGCGGTGGTCGCCCTTGCGCTGCGCGGCGATCGCCATGCCCAGTGCGGCGGAAATCGAGGTCGACGAATGGCCGACGCCGAAGGTGTCGTACTCGCTTTCCTCGCGACGCGGGAACGGCGCCAGGCCGTCCTTCTTCTTGATCGTGGTGATGCGGTCGCGGCGGCCGGTGAGGATCTTGTGCGGGTAGCACTGATGACCCACGTCCCATACCAGGCGATCGTTCGGGGTATCGAATTCGTGGTGCAGGGCCACGGTGAGCTCGACCACGCCCAGGCCCGCGCCGAAGTGGCCGCCGGAACTGGCGACCGACTCGATCAGGAACTGTCGCAGCTCATCGGCGACGGCGGGCAGCTCGTCATCGGGTACGCGGCGCAGATCGGCTGGTGCCTCGATCGCGGCCAGATGGGGATAGCGGGAAAGGTCGGTCATCTGCGTATTGTTGGCCCAGCGGCGGGGCGGGGCAAGGGCGAAGCCGTGAAGAATGCGGCCCGGCAGCGGCCCGAAACCTGCACATCCGGCATACGGCGGGCGTTGCATGCTGGGTCAGGTTCCCTTCGGAAAGTCGCTCCATGGCCAGTCTCTCGCAGTCCTTTCGTCGTTTTGCGGAAGCCACCGCCCGCCATTCCGGTCGGCCGGCAACCTTCCTGTGCGCCGCGCTCATCGTGGTGATCTGGGCCGCCAGCGGGCCCTTGTTCGATTTTGGCGACACCTGGCAGCTGGTGATCAACACCGGCACCACGATCATCACCTTCCTGATGGTGTTCCTGATCCAGAACAGCCAGAACCGCGACAGCGCGGCGCTGCAGATCAAGCTGGATGAACTGATCCGCGCCACGGCGGCCCACAACAGCCTGCTCGACCTCGAGGATGTCGACGAGGAAACGCTGGAGCGCATTCGCGAGAACTATCGCAAGCTGGCCAGCCAGCGCGAGCAGCAGGCCCGTCGCGAAGGCGCCGACCGGCAGGCTGAAAAGCGGGAGGAGGCCGGGGAGGCCTGCGAAGAGGTCAGGGAGATCGATCGGGAGCTGAAGGAAAATCGCGCCACGCGCGCCTGCGAGGGCGAGGCCAAGGGTGAAGCCGCGGCGAAAGGCTAGGCGTATTCCGCGATGGCACGCCGGTCACGGGGCAGCCGGCTGACCAGGAACTCCATCTGGTCGGCCAGGATGTTGCGATTGGACAGGATCAGGTGTTCGACCCAGCTCGGCCGGTACGGTACCGCCAGCAACGGCATGTTGGCCTGCTGCGGGGTGCGGTTGCTCTTCTTCAGGTTGCAGGCCAGGCAGGCGCTGACCACGTTCTCCCACTCGTCCTTGCCCTGCCTGGAGATGGGCATGACGTGGTCGCGGGTGAGGTCGGCGCGGCTGAAATGTTCGCCGCAATACAGGCAGATGTGCCGGTCGCGGGCGAACAGTGCGGTGTTGGTCAGCGCCGGGGCCGGATCAATCGCGTGCTCGCGGCAGCGGCCGGTGCTGGCGATGATCGGATGGAGTTGCAGCAGGCTTTGCGCCCCCAGCAGCCGATTGTGGCCCCCGTGGACGGTGAGGCAGGGGTCGCCAAGCGTCCAGGCCACCGCATCGCGGACATACAGGCAAACCGCCTCCTGCCAGCTGATCCAGTCGAGGATGCGGCCGGCGGCGTCCAGCGACAATACGCGCGTCGCGTTGATATCGGCGCGACTTGGCACTTCCATCAGCATGTAAATCGTCCTTCAGCCAGGGGCGTCGAAAGATCGTTCAGGCAATGCGTGCAGCCAGTCTGCGGCCAGCATAGAACAATTTCGTTGCAATCCGCATGCTTGGCCTCCGCCAGGGCCTTCCCGGGGGCAGTCGCCCGGACGCCCGCAGCACTGTTATGATCGTCAGTCAACACAGACCCTACGCCGGGTTTGGTAGGGGCGCTTGGTGGTGACCCGGCACGGCGATGGGCAGAGGTGAACAACGTGGCTGAAGTTCTGTTCTACGAGAATCCGGTTCCGCTGAACCGCAATGAACACAAAGATCTGCGCATGAAGGTCGTGCCGAACGTCAAGTTCGCCATGAATGCCCATTCGGTGCCGCTGACCGGCGTGGAATTCGGCCTTGCCGCGCGCGACATGCTGATCGTGTTTGCCGGTTCCAGCGTCGCCGACGCCGGCCCGGTCGCCCTGCTGGGCCTGCGCCAGAACGAAAACCTCTACGTCGACGCCGAAGGTCATTGGGCGCCGGACACCTACGTCCCCGCGTTCGTGCGTCGCTATCCGTTCGTGCTGGCCGAGAAGCCGGCCGGCCAGGAAGGCGATGACTTCACCGTGTTCCTCGACGAGAAGTACGAAGGCTTCAACACCACCGAAGGCGAGCGTCTGTTCAAGGAAGACGGCACCGATACGGAACTGTTGACCAATGCCGTGGGTTTCCTGGGCGACTTCCAGCAGAACGTGGCGCGCACGCGCTGGTTCATGCAGCAGCTGAACAAGCATGAGCTGCTGGAGCCGCGCAACGTGCAGCTGCAGAAGCAGGGCAAGGACGGCGCCCAGGGCAAGTCGATCAACCTCAATGGCCTGTTCGTGGTCAACGAGGAAAAACTGCGCGCGCTGGACGAGAAGACCACCCACGAATTCCTGCGCGAAGGTGTGCTCGGCTGGGTCTATGCCCACCTGCTGTCGCTGTCCAACATCGACCGCCTCGCCCATCGCCTCGACGTCCGCGAGCAGGCCGAGGAAGCCGCGGGCAAGACCACCAACTGATCATCGCTGCAATCAGCGCTGGATCATGAAGAAGCCGCCTGCGGGCGGCTTCTTCGCATGCGTGCTCAGCGCACCGGCTTGGCCAGCCGCAGCAGGTCGGTGGCGTAGCCGGCCGCTTCGTACAGGGCGCGGGCGCGTTCGTTGCCCGGAAACACCGCCAGCGTCACCAGCTGGCACTGGTGCTCGCTGGCCCAGGCCTCGGCATGCGCGAGCAACAGCTTGCCCACGCCGCGCCCCTCGTGCGACGGCGCCACCGCGATGTCCGAGACATGGCAGTTGCTGCGTCCGGTGAAGAAGTCGGTGGTGCGCTGCAGGTGGATGAAGCCGGCGCGTTCGCCATTGGTGTCCTCGGCCACGAACAGGTAGCTGTTCGGTGGCTGGTCTTCCAGATGGCGCAGCAGGTCATTGCGGATGCCCTCGATGCATTCGTGGCGGCGTCGCCACGGCGGCAGCGTGAATTCCGTGAATCGCGGCACCTGTTCGAGGATGAAGTCATCGTCCTCTTCTTCGGCCAGACGGATCATCAGGGTGGAGTCGCTCATGGGAGTCGATCGCGGGCAGGACGGGACTTGCCGTTTCTACACCCTGGATCGTCGCCGTGGTAGTCCCGCCGGGCATGGGTATATCTTGCGGGGAATGCCCGTCGTCACGGACTTCATCCGTCGATGTCGAAACCGCCACGCAGGAGCGTCATCCATGTCGACCACCCGCCGCATCCACATCCGGCCATCCGCCGATCCGGCTCTCGCCCAGGGCATGCGCGACATCCAGGACGACCTGAAACTGCCGTCGGCGTTTCCGCCTGAGGTCGAAGCGGCGGCCAGCGCAGCGGCGGCGAATCCCCGCTGGCCCGAGCTCGATCGCAGCGAGATCGCCCTGGTCACCATCGATCCCGCCGGTGCGATGGACCTGGACCAGGCGATGCATGTCGAGCGCACCGATGGCGGCTACCGCGTGCACTATGCGATTGCCGATGTCGCGGCCTTCGTCAGCGCGGGCGATCCGATCGACCTGGAAGCGCATCGGCGCGGCGAGACCCTGTACGGGGCGGAGAGCAAGATTCCGCTACACCCCAAGGTGCTGTCCGAGGATGCGGCCTCGCTGCTGCCTGACCAGCTGCGTCCCGCGCTGTTGTGGACGATCGAGCTGGATCACACCGGCGAAGGCATCGCCGTCGATGTGCGTCGCGCGAAGGTGCGCAGTCGGGCCAGGCTCGACTACGACGGTGTGCAGCGGCAGATCGACGCCGGTGCGGCCGATCCCATGTGGGCAGTGCTGCGCGAGATCGGCGAACTGCGCCGGCAGCGCGAGGTGTCGCGGGGCGGCGTGAGCCTGCCGCTGCCGGAACAGGAAGTCGGCGTGGAAGACGGGCAGTGGAAGCTGGCCTTCCGCGGTCGCCTGGCGGTGGAGGACTGGAACGAGCAGATCTCGCTGCTGACCGGCATGGCGGCGGCCTATCTGATGGTGCGGGCCAAGGTGGGCATCCTGCGCACGTTGCCGCCGCCCGATCCGCACGCGATCGCGCGACTGCGCATCACGGCGCGGGCGCTGGCCATCGACTGGCCCGACGCGCTGGACTATCCCGGTTTCATCCGCTCGCTGGACCCCTCCAGCGACGTGCACGTGGCGATGCTCACCGCCTGCACCAGCGTGCTGCGGGGCGCCGGCTACGCCGCGTTCAACGGCACCTTGCCCGGACAGTCGATGCACTCGGCGCTGGCCGCGCAGTATGCCCACGCCACCGCGCCGCTGCGGCGGCTGGTCGACCGCTACAGCGGCGAGATCTGCGTGGCGCTGTGCGCGAAGCAGCCGGTGCCGGCATGGGCGCTGGCCGCGCTGCCGGATCTGCCGGCCACGATGCAGACCTCCGGCCATCGCGCCGGCCAGTACGAAAGCGCCGTGCTCAACCTGGCTGAAGCCGTGGTGCTGGCGCCGCGGGTGGGCGAGGTGTTCCCCGGGGCGATCGTCGAAGTGGCCCGCGACGATCCGCGCAAGGGCACGGTGATCGTGCGCGAGCCGGCGATCGAGGCCAGTGTGTCCGGCAGCGCCGCCCTGCCGCTGGGAGCTGACGTCCGGGTGAGCCTGGTCGAGGCCGATCCGGTCAGGCGGGTGACACGCTTCGCGCTGGGCAGCTGAGCAAGGCTCCCGGGTCGATCACGGCGCGCGTTCGCGGATGGCCCGCGAGAAGTCGTCCGTCGCCCGCGTGCCTCTCGCCCGGTCGGTGATCCGGCTGCGTTCGCGCAGGACGTCCACCGTCACGCTGCGATCCACCGCGCCCACCTCGTGCAGGTATTCCGGCAGGTAGCCGGTGAACAGCAGGCGGAAATCCCACGGCAGGCCCGGCTCGATCTGGCGGGCCATGTGGTAGACGATCGTGGTGCAGTTGGAGGTGAGCGTGTTGTAGAACGCCGGCGTCGCCGCCAGCCGGTTGGCGGCGTGCACGTAGGACAGGAACAGCGCACGCATCGCGGGCTTGTCCATGCGCAGCGGGTACAGGTAGTCGTCTTCGCCGCGCACGTTGGTGCGCACACGGATGATGTCGTGTTCGTCGGCCGCCACCAGGGTGGTCTCGAACTGTTTGAAGAAGCCGCCGATCGCCGAATACTGCTCGCCTCGTTCGCGGCGGATCTCCACCGAGAACACCACGTGGCGACCGTCGTCGAAGCCGAACGAGATCATCGCGTGGGCGATCGCCTGGCTGCCCCAGTACGACAGCACGGCGTCGGCGGTGACGAGGTGGTCGAGGTCGTAGCGACGGGTTTCCCAATGCGCGTCGTAGTCGGTGTCGGCGCGCCAGGCGAAGTCGCGCACGTTGTCCAGCACGACCTGGTTGCCCTCGATGCGGCCCGTGAGCGGGCGCGAGACATCGTCGGCCCAGTCGCGCAGATTGGATGGTGCAATGCCGCTCCACCAGAACAGCAGCAACGCGTACAGCACCAGGTAGATTCCCGGCGGAAGCCAGCTGCGGCGGCTGATCGCGACGCCTGCCAGCACGATCACCACCAGCGACCAGGTCACGCTGCCGAGGATCTTCACCACCGTGCCGCCCGGCAGCTGGTACCACAGGGCCAGCGCGCCCCACGCGCCCGAACTCAGGGTGGCCAGGGCGAGCAGGCCGAACAGCAGCATCCGCGCGATCATCCTGATTCTCTGCTTCATCACGTCTCGTGCCAGCGGTCGACTGCACCAGCGTGGGGCTTCGGTCGCTGCAAGGCAATCCGTGCACGCGTCGCGGCTACACTTCCCCGATGAGCGAACCGACGCACTTTTGCCCGCCGACCGGAGTCCTGCCGGCCCCGGCCCGCGTGATGGCGCGCTGCGCCCTCGTCGCGATACTGCTGTGCCTCAATGCCTGCGCGATGGTCGGGGTGAGTCGGATCAAACACGACGACTACGCCAACGAACGGCGCGCCGACGTGATCGGCGCCGCGCGCCTGAGCGACGGCACGGTGCAGGTGCTGAACGTGGTGGCATTGACCGCGGACAGTTGCCAGCAGGCATTCGCGGCCTGCTCGGAAACGGTTGCGCAGTCGTCCGGACTGACCGATGAGCAGCGGCTTTCGGCCTTGTCCGAACTGTGGATGGGCCGGGCCCTCCGCGGCGACCGCCCGAAGGGCCGGACGCCGATGGACGCGGCGACACTCGACGCGTACCTGCAGTCCGCGCGCTACGCCTATGCCTATTTGTTCTACACCGAACGCCCGCTGGCCGCGCGCGCCTTCGACCTGCGCCAGGTGCAGGTGATCGGCTTCTACAACTACGCCGTGCAGCGCGCCGTGAGCCGCTTCTTCGAGGCCCTGCCGCAGCTGGGCCGGCAATGGACGCAGACGGAGCTGGCCGGCTGGAAGGTGTTGCGTCCCCAGACCGACCTGCGTCTGGCCGATGACGCACGGGTGCCGGCCGAGCTCATTCCCGCGGCGGGCCTGCGCTTTCGTGGCCTGCGCAACGTCTACCGGCGTGACGGTTTCGGCTCGGACTTCGTCGCCGTCGCGCCACCCCACGCGCCCGGCAATGAGGTGGCGTGGCGCGATCCGGATTACGTGTCGATGACCGGGGCGCTGATGTTCGACGGCGATACGCTGGCCCAGGTGCTGGCGACACGACAGGTGCAGTTGGTGGTGCGCGATCCGTATCGCGATGACACCCTCACGATCGCCGGCCGCAGCGTTCCGCTGGGCGCCAACTTCACCGCCGCCTATGGCGTGTGGCTGGCACGTTCGGGCTTTGCCAGCCAGTCGATCCGCTCGCTGCTGGGGCGCGAGGGCGGCATCCAGACCCCGCGCGTGCTGCTGATGCAGCCGTACGATCCGGACCGTCTGGTGGTGGTGATGCTGCACGGCCTGGCCAGCAGCCCGGAGGCATGGATCAACGTCGCCAACGAAGTGATGGGCGACGAGGAACTGCGCCGCAACTACCAGGTGTGGGAGGTCTACTACCCGACCAATGCACCGGTCGCCGTCAATCTTGCCAACATCCGCAAGGCGCTGGACGCCACGCTGCGCCACTACGACCCCACGGGCAGGGCGCGTGCCTCGCGGGACATGACCCTGATCGGGCACAGCATGGGCGGAGTCGTCGCGCGCCTGCTGGTGTCCTCCAGCGGTGACAGACTGTGGGACCTGATTCCATTGCGCCCGAATTTGCCGGCGGCAAAGCGTGCCCGTTTTCGCGCGCGGCTCAGCCGCTACCTGCAGTTCACCCCGATGCCGCAGGTGGATCGCGCCGTCTTCCTCGCCTCGCCGCATCGTGGCACGCCGTACGCGCAGCATCGGCTGGCGCGCTGGATCGGCAACCTGATCCGCCTGCCGGTCGGCGTGCTGAAGGAAATGGCCAGCCTCACCGAGCTGGTCAAGACTGATGGCGACGAGGGCAACAACGCGCCGCTGCTGCGCATCCCCAACAGCATCGACAACCTCAGCGACACCGACCCGTTCATCATCGCCGCTGCCGGACTGCCGATCTCGTCGCGCGTGCACTACCACACCATTGTGGGCGTCTACAAAAACAGGGGGCCGTTGCAGGACAGCAGCGACGGCGTGGTGCCGTACAAGAGCGCACATCTCGACGGCGCCGATTCCGAACTGGCCATCCCCTCATGGCACAGCGTGCAGGAAACCCCGGCGGCGATTCTGGAATTGCGCCGGATCCTGCGGTTGCAGCTGGCCTCTGCCAATCGCCGTCAGCCGGCACCCGTGCCGAAGGGGGCCGGCGGGGACTGAAGCGGTGGCGGCGACCCGCTGTGTGACGGGACGCCGATCCGGTTCGACGGCATCGCTGACCGACGAGGTCAGCCGCCCACCACCGGCAGCGCGATGAAGCTCGCCTGCGTCGGAGCGTGGTAAATGCGCTGCGTCGCCTTCACGTAATCAGCCGGCTTGGCCAGCAAGATGTTCGGCACGAAGGTCTGCGGGTTGCGGTCGTACAGCGGGAACCAGCTCGATTGCACCTGCACCATGATGCGGTGGCCGGGCAGGAAGACGTGGTTGGCCGAGGGCAGGGCGAAGCGGTAGGAAAGCGGCTGGTTGGCGGCGAGCGGTTTCGCCTCGGTGAAGCCCTCACGGTAGCGGCCGCGGAAGATGTCCATCGCCACGGCGAGCTGGTAGCCGCCCATCTCCGGTTCGTAGGCGACCTGATCGGGGTAGACGTCGATCAGCTTGACCACCCAGTCGCTGTCGGTGCCGCTGGTCGAGGCGACCAGGTTCACCTCGGGCGCGCCGCTGATGGTCAGCGGCGCGGTGAGTACGTCGCTGACGTAGCTGAGCACGTCGGTGCGGCCGGACGCCTCGCGCTGGTCGTCGACCAGCCACTGCGGCCAGGTGAAGGTGCCGTAGCCGATCGGCTGGATCGGACGCGCGCGGAACGGCACCGGGTGCGCGGGATCGGATACGTATTCGTCGTAGGCGGCGCCCGCGGCGGGCGCGTTGAAGCCGAGCTTGCTGCCGGGTTCCAGGTATAGCGGACGGCTTTTCGTGGGGCAGCCATCAACGCACGCCAGCGGCCAGCGATCCAGTCGCTGCCACTGGTTGCTGCCGGTCTGGTACGCGGTGACGGCGGCAGTGTCGGCCTTCGGTGCGCCGTCCTTGAGGTATTGCGCCAGGTACGGGCGCAGGATCTTCTCGCGGAAATACTTCGCGGTATCACTGCCGAAGCGGATCGCGCCCAGCGAGCTGCCTTCCCCGATTTCCTGCCCATGATTCCACGGGCCCATCACCAGCTTGACCATGTTGCCGCTGGCGTCCTTCGGCTTGATCGCGCGGTACACGGCTTGTGCGCCGTAGATGTCTTCCTGATCCCACAGGCTGTGCACCAGCATCACCGGCACCTTCAGCGGCTGCGCGGCGAGCAGCTTGTCGACCGCCTGGTCGCTCCAGAAGCTGTCGTAGGCCGGGTGCGCCAGCAGCTTGTTCCAGAAACCGAGCTGGCGCATGCCGTAGGCATCGGCCAGCTCGCCGGCGGAGCCGTAATGCATGAACAGGTCGTAGTCGTCGTGGTAGTTCGTCCACCACTTGATCGAGTTGTCGCGGCTGCCGACCTGCTCGTAGATGTAGGCCAGGTTCTGCTGGCGGAACGCGCCGTTGTGGAACCAGTCGTCGCCCATCCAGCCGTCGACCATCGGGTTCATCGGTACCGACACCTTCAGCGCCGGGTGCGGGTTGAACAGCGCCATCAGGGGCTCGAAGCCGTCGTAGGAAATGCCCAGCGTGCCGACCTTGCCGTTCGACTCGGGGATGTTCTTCACCAGCCAGTCGATGGTGTCGTACGTGTCGGTGGCGTCGTCGACCGGGGTGGGATTCTGCGGGCCGTGCAGCGGCCGGTTCATCACGTAGTCGCCCTCGGAGCCGTACTTGCCGCGCACGTCCTGCACCACGCGGATGTAGCCGTCCTCGACGATGATGTCGGCCACGTTGTCGTAGCCCTGCAGGGCCGGCCCGAGGTGGCCGCTCATGCTGAGGTTGGTCAGCGCGTTCGCGTCGTACGGGGTGCGGGTCAGCAGGATGCCGGCGTGATGGGCACCCTTGGGCACCAGGATCACGGTGTGCAGCTTGACCCCGTCGCGCATCGGCACCATCACGTCGCGCCGCTCGTAGTCGAAGCTGGCGGTGGCCGGCATGAATTTCGCGGGGGTCTCGCTGGGGTAGTTCGGGTATTTCGCCTGCGCCGTATCGGTGGCCTGCAGCAGGCCAGTCGCGGTGAGCAGCAGGGCGAAAAGGGCAGGCCGAATGCCCGCAGCGAACCGATTCGACGTCATGATGAATCCCCTGGGGTCAATTTCCCTCAGAGTAAACCCACCGCCGCCACATCGCGACCGGAAAGTTGGCAAGACTGTTGCTTCAGTCCGGGCATGAGCGACCATGCCTACGACATCAGCTACCTGCAGGACAGCAACGCGGCCACCGATGCGATGCAGGTATTGCACGTGGCCAAGACGCCGCCGAGGCCCGCGCGCAGCCCGTCGCACATCGCCGCGGCCCAGGCAGCGCTGGCGCTGGAGTTGCTGCAGGTCGCGGGGGCCCACGAGGACTGGATCAGGCAGTACGTAAGCATGTATGGCGTCGCGGGCGACGGCGTCTGATCCCGTCGGCCTGAGCCCGTCAGCCTGATCCCGTCAGCCTTGCGCAGCAGAAGCTGACCCGGATGGGCACATCCGGTCACTTCTGAGAAGTCGGCCCCGGACAGACAAAAGCCCGGGATCGCCCCGGGCCTTGTCGTTGAACTGCCTGCGCTGGATCAGGCGATCGCGGGCAGCGTGTCCACGCCGGCTTCGATTGCCGCCTTGTGCATCAGCGTGCGGGGCAGGATGCGGGCGAAGTAGAACGCGGCGGTGTCGCGCTTGGCCTGCTTGAACGCGGCGGATTGACTGCCGGCCTCGGCGGCGACCACGCTGCGCGCCCACAGGTAGGCGAGGGTGACGTAGCCGGAGTAGTACAGGTAGTCGGTCGCCGCGGCGCCGAGTTCCTCCGGGTTGGCCGCCACGCGCTGGGCCAGGCTCACGGTGAGGTCGCTCCACTCCCTGGTGGCGACGGCCAGCGGGCCGATCAGGTTGCGCAGCGCGGCATCGGCACTGTGCTGCTGGCAGAACGCGCTGATCTCCTGCAGGAAATGCTTCGCGCCCACGCCCTGCAGCTGGAGGATCTTGCGGCCCAGCAGGTCGGCGGCCTGGATGCCGGTGGTGCCTTCGTACAGGGTGATGATGCGGGCGTCGCGGACAAACTGTTCTATGCCGTTCTCGGCGATGTAGCCGTGGCCACCGTAGATCTGCAGCGCTTCCTTGGTGCACTCCTGCGCCAGCTCGGTGGTCATGCCCTTGGCGATCGGGATCAGGAAGGCGACCAGTTCGCCGGCCTTCTGCCGCGCCGCTTCGTCGGTGGCGCGATGTTCGATGTCGGTCTGCAGCGCGGTGTACAGCACCAGCGCGCGCGAGCCTTCGACGAAGGCGCGCTGGGTCAGCAGCATGCGGCGCACGTCCGGCTGCACCAGCAGGTTGTCGGCCGGCTTGTCGGGGAACTTCGCGCCGGACAGCGAGCGCGACTGCAGCCGTTCGCGGGCGTAGTTGAGGCTGTTCTGCAGCGCACGCTCGGCCAATGCCAGGCCCTGCACGCCGACCGAAAGGCGCGCCGCATTCATCATGGTGAACATCGCGGCCAGGCCCTTGTGCGGCTTGCCGATCAGGTAGCCCTCGGCGCCGTCGAAGTTCATCACGCAGGTGGAGCAGGCGTGGATGCCCATCTTGTGCTCGATCGCGCCGGCGGCCACGGTGTTGCGCTCGCCCGGCGTGCCGTCGCCGTTGAGCTTGAATTTCGGCACGATGAACATCGAGATGCCGCGGCTGCCTTCCGGCGCGTCGGGCAGGCGCGCCAGCACCAGGTGCACGATGTTCTCGGTGAGGTCATGTTCGCCGGCGCTGATGAAGATCTTGGTGCCGCTGATCTTGTAGACGGCGTGGCCGTCCGCGTCCGCCGCGGCCGGTTCGGCGCGGGTCTTAAGCAGGCCCAAGTCGGAGCCGGCCTGCGGTTCGGTGAGGCACATGGTGCCGGTCCAGCGGCCTTCGACGATCGGCTTCATGAAGCGCTCGCGCTGCCATTCCTCGCCGTGCATTTCCATCGCGTGGGTGGCGCCCTCGGACAGCAGGGGATACAGGCTCCAGGCCAGGTTGCCGGACTGGAAGATCTCGGTGGTGGCGGTGCCCAGCACGCCGGGCAGGGCCTGGCCGCCGTAGGTTTCCGGATTGGTCAGGCCGGTCCAGCCGCCTTCGGCGAACGCCTTGAACGCTTCCTTGAACGACTTCGGCGTGGTCACCGTCTGGGTGGCCTTGTCGAAGTGGCAGCCCTCGGCGTCGGCAGGACCATTCGTCGGCGCCAGCAACTGCTCGCTGAGCCGGCCGGCTTCCTCCAGTACCGCGTCGAACAGGTCGCGGGTGTGGGCTTCGCCGCCCTGCAGCGAGGTCAGGGTCGACTCGGCGCCCAGTACATCAAACAGGGCGAAACGCAGGTCGTCGAGGGGAGCCTTGTATGCGGTCATGGTGGTTCCTTCGTTGAATGGGGTGATCAGCGATACGTGTTGGCGATGCCCGGCACCGCCGAGATCCAGTCGCTGCCGTTGAAGTCGAACGAGCGCGGCTTGTCTTCCTGCTCGGGCTTGGCGTTGGTGCTGCCGCTGACGCGATAGGCCAGCGAACCGGCGCTGCCCTTGCCGGCAATGGCCGCGAGCGCCTGGCTCATCGCGCTGGTGGGCAGCACGTCGATGCGGACCACGTCGCCGGCCAGCTCGGGGATGTCGAGGTCGAAGTTCGCATGCAGGCGCACCGGCACCAGTTCGGCGATCTGCAACTGGCCGTCGACCGAACTGAACTTCATGCCGGCGTAGCTGTTGTTCTGGATGCGCACGGTCAGCTGCCACTGGCCGCTGGGCAGCACCACCAGTTGCTGGATGTTCACGGTGGGCGGGAACACGCTCTTCCTGGCCGGGCCGCAGGCGGCCAGGCCCAGCAGCAGGACGGGGATGATCCAGCGCAACAGACGCATTGCCGTTCTCCAAACGATCGTTTGAAAGTCGATTCTAACCGCGTTTGGGGGGCAACTGGCCAGTGGCGGCGTCGAACATCGTCATTGCCTCGCCGCGGTGTCCCGCGAAAGCCCGTCCCGCCCGGCCGGTTTCGCGCTCATCCGCAAACAGGCATCATCGACGACTTGTCTCCAGCGCTGGGGTTGCACCGCATGTCACGACGCTTTATCGCACGCCGCTCGCCGATCCACGGCAATGGCGTGTTCGCCACCGCACCGATCGGCAAGGGTGAGGAAATCATCGAGTACAAGGGCCGGCTGATCAGTCACGACGAGGCGGACGATCTGTATGGCGACGGCGGCGAAACCGGCCATACCTTCTTGTTCACGCTCAACGACGACTACATCATCGACGCCAACCAGCAAGGCAACAGTGCGCGCTGGATCAACCACAGCTGTGCGCCGAACTGCCGCGCGCTGGTCGAGGAAAGCGCCAGCGGCGACCCGCGCCGCGACAAGGTGGTGATCGAGGCGATCCGCAATATCAAGCCGGGCGAGGAACTCACCTACGACTACGGCATCGTGCTCGAGGTGCCGCATACCGCGCGCCTGAAAAAGCTGTGGAAGTGCCTGTGCGGTTCCCCGAAATGCACCGGCACGCTGCTCAAGCCCAAGCGGTAGGCAAGCGCGGAAATCGCCTCTTATACTGATGGAAGTTGCCCGCCATGGGGGAGGGCAACATGGACAAGCAGCAAGGGGAAGGACTCGATGGAAAACAATCCGTACGCCGCACCGGCGGCTGTGGTCGACGATGCAAGCGCGTGGGACGCGTATGACCTGGAGAATCGCAAGGCCGGGCGTGGCAAGCGTCTGGGTGCCGCCTTGCTGGATGGCGTGGTCAGCCTGATCTGGCTGGCGCCGGTGTTCTGGGCCGGTTACATGGCACTGGACGTCAGGAAGGGGATCAAGCCCGCCGGGCCGATGGTCGCGCTGATGCTGCTGGGCCTGGCCCTGATGGTCACCATCATCGTGGTGAATTGCCTGATGCTGCACCGGAGCGGGCAGACCATCGGCAAGCGTGCGGTGGACATCGCGGTGGTGCGCACCGACGGCAGCCGGATCGGCCTGGGGCGCTACATTTTCCTGCGCGTGGTGCCGGTGCTGATCCTGGGCATGATTCCGTTCGTGGGCAAGGCGATCAACCTGATCGATCCGATGATGATCTTCGGCAAGGACAAGCGCTGCCTGCACGACCTGATCGCCGACACCATCGTCGTCGACGCTTGATGATCGATACCGTCTGCGAGATCGAGACGCCGGAAGGCGTCTCGCTGCGCCTGCGTGCAGCCGGCGCGCTGCCCCGTGCGCAGGCGTGGATGGTCGACCTGCTGCTGCGCTTGGCGATCTTCTTCGTGGCGTTGATCCCGCTGGCGGCGTTCGGCAAGGGCGGCAACGGGCTGGCGATGCTGGTGATGTTCGCGTTGCTGTGGGGTTACTCGGTGGTGTGCGAGGTGTGGCTGGGCGGGCAGACGTTCGGCAAGCGCGCGCTGGGCCTGCGCGTGGTCAACGCCGACGGCACGCCGGTGACCTGGCTGCCGTCGGTGGTGCGCAACCTGCTGCGCGTGGTGGATGCACTGCCGGGCGTCTACGGCGTGGGCCTGGCCTGCACCCTGATCGATCCGCACGCGCGGCGCCTCGGCGACATCGTGGCCGGCACCATGGTGATCCACGTCGCGGACCTTCCCGCCGGCCAGGAGATTCCCGCGTTGACCGCCGTGCCGCTGCCGCTGGTGCTGGCCAGCGACGAGCAGGCCGCGCTGGTCGAGTTCGCCGAGCGCGCCGGCCAGCTCACCGTGCAGCGCCAGGAAGAACTGGCCAACCTGCTGACGCCGCTGACCGGGCAGCGCGACACCGGGGCGATCCGCCAACTGGTGGCGCACGCCAACTGGCTGCTGGGGCGGGCATGAAACAGGAACGCTTCGTCGCCCTGCACAGCCGCGAGTGGGACCACCTGCAGTCGTGGCTGAATGCGCTGGACCGGCAGGCGAAACGCACCCTGCGCCAGGAGCAGGCGCTGGATTTTCCCGCATCGTATCGGCGCGTCTGCCATCACCTGGCGCTGGCCCGCGGTCGCGGCTACAGCCATGAAGTCACCGAGCGCCTGCAGCGCATCGTGCAGCAGGGGCATCGCGTGCTGTACCAGCCGCCGGCGCCGCGCTGGCATCGCGTGATCGCGTTCCTGGTCGCCGGCTTTCCGCGGCTGGTGCGGGCGCAGTGGCGCTGCATGCTGGCGGCGGCCGTGCTGTTCTACGTGCCGGCGCTGGTCACCCTGGTGCTGATGCAGCTGCGCCCTGAGCTGGCGCACACGGTCTTCAGCAGCGCGCAACTGGCGCAGTTCGAGAAGATGTACGACCCCGCCAACGCGCAGATCGGCCGCAGCAGCGGCACCGACCTGCACATGTTCGGCTTCTACGTGATGAACAACGTCAGCATCGCGTTTCGCTCGTTCGCCTCGGGCCTGGTCTTCGGCGTCGGCGCGATCTACGTGCTTGGCGCCAACGGCCTGCTGATCGGCGGCGTCGCCGGGCACCTCACCGCGATCGGTTATGGCGGTCCGTTCTGGCGTTTTGTCGCCGCCCATTCCGCCTTCGAGCTAACCGCGCTGGTGATCGCCGGCGGCGCGGGCCTGCGGCTGGGGCTGACCCTGCTGTCACCGGGTCGCCAGCGCCGCGGACCGGCCCTGGTCGCGGCCGGCTGGATCGGGGCGCAGCTGGCCCTGGGCGCCTTTGCGATGCTGGTGGTGGCGGCCTTCGTCGAGGCGTACTGGTCGTCGATCGCCAGCCTGTCCGATGCGGTGAAGTTCGGCAGCGCCGCCGTGTTGTGGGTGCTGGTGCTTGGCTGGTTGTGGCGTGGCGGCAGGGCGGGCAGGCATGGAGCTTGAACGGATCAGCGTGGTGCTGCGCCCGCGCGTGACGCGCGAGGCGGTCGATCTTGGCGCCGCCATGCTGCGCGCCAACGCGCGCGCGGTGTGGTCGGCGTGGTTCGCCTTCACTCTGCCGGCGTTCGTGCTGTGCAATGCGCTGGGCCTGCTGCTCGACCTGCCGTGGCTGGGCTGGGTGCTGGTGTGGTGGCTGAAGCCGCTGTTCGACCGGGTGCCGCTGTACGTGCTGTCGCGCGCGGTGTTCGACCGCGCGCCGGGCTGGCGCGAAACCCTGCGCGGCCAGCGCCAGTGGAGCTGGCGCAGCACGCTGGCCGGGCTGACCTGGTTGCGCATCGACAGCAGTCGCGCGCTGCGCCTGCCGCTGGACCTGCTCGAAGGCGCTACGCGGCAGCAGCGCTCGGCGCGCTGGAAGGTGCTGCGCAAGCGCATCGTGGGCGACGTCAGCCTGCTGACCTATGGTTGCCTGCAGTTCGAGCTGGTGCTGTTCCTCAGCTTCTGGATGTTCGCGTGGCTGCTGATTCCCGACGAATGGCGGCCGGAGTCGCTGGGCGAGTTGTTCCGCGGCGGAACGCAGGGCGTCTCGACCATCTGGATCGTGCTGGGCGCGGGCGTGGCCTACCTGGCGATGAGCGCGATCGAGCCGCTGTACGTCGCCTGCGGATTCGCGCTGTATCTCAATCGCCGCACGCAACTGGAGGCGTGGGACATCGACCTGGCGTTCCGCCGCATGCGCACGCGCATCGAGGCGCTGGGCAAGGTGCTGGGCGTGCTGCTGTGCCTGGGCATGCTGCCTTCGCTGCATGCCCAGGCGAGCCCCCGTGCACAGGCAAGCGTCAGTGCGCCGGAAAAACCCATCGCCACCAGCGTCGGCCAGGTGTTCGGCACGCCGCCGGCGGGCGACGGAAAGCGCTTCGCCGAAGCGGCCGCGCAGGCGTATCGCGACCCGCGCTTCGGTGGCGAACACACGACGCGCGGCTGGCGGCTCAAGCATCCGTGGCAGGCGGAACGCCAGCAACGGGAGATGCCGTTCCCCGCGCTGGGCCAGTGGCTGTCGGCGATCTTCAAGGGCCTGCTGTGGCTGCTGCTGGGCGCTGCGCTGGTGACGCTGGGCTGGTTTGCCTGGCGCTGGCGTGGACGCTGGCAAGCCGAGCCGGAAGAGCCGGCGGCGATGACCTCGTCCAGCCTGTTGCCGGGCGATGCGGCCGAGCTGCCGCTGCCCGACGACCTGGCCGCGGCCACCCGCGCGCTGTGGCAGACGCAGCGCAGGCGCGAGGCGCTGGCCCTGCTTTATCGCGGCTGCGTGGAACACACGGCGCAGCTGCTGCAACTGCCACCGTCGAAGGATGCGACCGAGTCGGACTGGCTGCATCGCGCCGGCGCGATCGAGGATGCCGCGCGTGCGCAGCGGGTGGTGGCGATCGTGCGCACCTGGCAGTTCGCTGCCTACGCCGGCCGCTATCCGGATGACGCCACCATCGAGCAACTGCTGACGGGCTGGCCCGCGCAGGCGGGAGCACCGGCATGAATCGCCGGACGCTGACCCTCGTCCTGGTCCTGCTCGGCGCGGTGCTGCTGTTGCTGGCCGGCTTCTTCGCCACGTTCGAACGCCGGGACGTCGTCGAAACCACGCCCGCGCATGGCGAGGCCCGCTACAACCGCTTCTTCGCCCTGCAGGAAACCCTGCGGCGGCTGGAGTTGCCCGCTCGCTCGCTGACCACGCTGGACCCGAAGCATCTTTCTCTGCAGCCCGGCGACACCTTGCTGCTGGGCGACGACGCCAGCCGGGTCGATGTCGCCGATGCGGCGCGCATCGCCGCGTGGGTGCGCGGCGGCGGCCACCTGCTGCTGTCGCCGGGGGCGGCAAGCGGTGCGCGCACGCCGTTGTTCGATGCGCTGGGCCTGCTCGATCCGCATCCGGGCGAATATGCGTGCAGCGCTTTCGATGATGCGGAAAACGGCAAGGACGACGACAAGCTGCGCCTGTGCGGCGCCCGTTTCCTGCTGGCCGGTGCCGCCGCCACGGCGGTCGAGGCTTCCATCGGCGATGCGCAAGGCGGCTACCTGTTCGCGCGCACCCGGCTGGGCAAGGGCAGGGTGAGCCTGCTGGCCAGCTTCGCCCCGATCTCGCGCGACAAGCTGAAGCGGGCGGTGGCGCAACAGTTCGCCTGGGGCTTGCTGGAACCGAATCGCGGGCGCGGCACGCTCTACATCGTGTACGCGCTGGATGGTCCGTCGTTCCTGACATTCCTGTGGCTCAAGGGCTGGCCCGCGCTGCTGGCGCTGGCCCTGCTGCTCGGCGCGTGGATGGCGATGCGCAGCGCGCGGCTGGGTCCGCTGATGCCCGCGCCGGCGCTGCATCGGCGTGCGCTGCTGGAACACGTGCACGCCGCCGGCGAGTTCGTCTATCGCCGCGACGGCGGCCGCAGCCTGCACCGGCTGGCCAGCGACACCGTGCTGGCGCGCCTGCGCCGACGCGACCCGGCCTGCGCCATGCTCAACGGCGATGCGCTGTACGCCCGCCTGGCCGAGCGCAGCGCGCTCGACGCCGCGCAGATCGCGCAAGCCTTCCAGTCACCCGCGAACGCCCAGGCCTTCCGCACTTCCATCATCACTCTGGCCCGACTCAGGAGCCGCCCATGACTACCGAAACCCTCGCCACCCCGGTCACGCCGCCGGCCCCGTTGTCGATCGCCGAACTGGGCGAACAGACGCGCGCCCTGCGCGGCCAGGTCACCCGCGCCTTCATCGGCCAGGGCGACGTGTTCGACCAGGTGCTGCTGGCCCTGCTGGCCAGCGGCCACGTGCTGATCGAAGGCGTGCCCGGCCTGGGCAAGACCTTGCTGGTGCGCGCACTGGCCGCGTCGGTCGGCTGTACCTTCGGGCGGGTGCAGTTCACCCCCGACCTGATGCCGGCCGACGTCACCGGCCATGCGATCTACGATCCCAAGGCCGAGCGTTTCCAGATCCGTCGCGGCCCGGTGTTTGCCAACCTGCTGCTGGCCGACGAGATCAACCGCGCGCCGGCGAAGACCCAGGCCGCCCTGCTCGAATCGATGCAGGAAGGCCAGGTCACCATCGAAGGCCGCCGCTTCGCGCTGCCCGAGCCGTTCATGGTGGTGGCCACGCAGAATCCGATCGAGCAGGAAGGCACCTATCCCTTGCCCGAGGCGCAGCTGGACCGCTTCCTGATCAAGGTGGTCATCGGCTATCCCGGCCTGGAAGACGAGCGACGCATGGTGGCCAGCGTGGTCAACGGCAAGATCGCCGCCGACCTCGACGTGTCGCAGGTGCGCCCGGTGCTGAGCCAGGCCCAGTTGATGGCGGTGCAGAAAGCGGTGGCGGCGATCCGCATGGACGAGGCGGTCACCGACTACGCCGTGCGCATCGCCCGCACCACGCGCGAGTGGCCGGGCGTGATCGGCGGCGCCGGTCCGCGCGGCGGGCTGGCGCTGGCGCGACTGGCACGCGCCCACGCCGCGGTCGACGGTCGTGATTTCGTCACGCCCGACGACGTGCGCGCGGTGGCCTTGCCGGCGCTGCGCCATCGCCTGGTGTTGGCGCCGGAGGCGCTGATCGAGCGGCAGCGGCCCGACGACGTGCTCGCCGCGCTGCTGCACAAGGTGCCCGCGCCCCGCCAATGATGCGACCTGCTCCGCTACTGCTGTGGTTGCTGCTGGGCTGGACCGTGCTCGGCGTGCTGGCCAGCCTCGGCTGGCTGCCGCTGTCCGCATGGCTGGCCGTCGCTGTCGTGATCGCGCTGTTCGCCCTGGTCGACGTCCTGCGCCTGCGCCGGATGCCCTCGCCCGAAATGCAGCGCGACATGGTGCCGGTGATGCCGCTGGGTCCGCCGGCCACGGTCAGCCTGCGCCTGCGCGGCGGCACGCGGCGGACGCAGGCCTTGCGCCTGCACGACCTGCATCCGGGCGGCTGGGTGGTCCATGGCATGCCGCGCGACGTGCGCCTGCCGCCGGGGCGGGATTTGCTGCTCGACTACAGCGTCATCCCCGATGCGCGGGGCCAGTTCGCCTTCGACGGCTGCCACGTGCAACTGCGCTCGCCCTGGCGTGCATGGACCGCGCGCCGCGTGATCGGTGCGTCGTCGACCGTGCGCGTGTATCCGAACTTTGCCTCGCTGGCCGAGCTGGCGGGACTCAGCGTGGAGCTGGCCTCGCGCAGCGTGGGCGCGCGCCTGCAGCGGCGCCGCGGCGAAGGCACCGAATTCCAGGAACTGCGCGACTACCGCGTCGGCGACAGCCTGCGCAAGATCGACTGGAAGGCGACTGCACGCAGCAGCCGGCTGATCTCGCGCGAGTACCGCGACGAGCGCAACCAGCAGGTGGTGCTGATGCTGGACTGCGGCCGCCGCATGCTGGCGCAGGACGACCAGCTGGTGCATTTCGATCACGTGCTGAACGCCTCGCTGGCGCTGGCCAGCATCGCGCTGCGCCAGGGCGACGCGGTCGGCATGCTGGCCTGCACCGGCCAGCAGCAACGCTGGCTGCCGCCGCAGCAGGGCAGCCTGGGCATGGACATGCTGCTCGGCGCCGGCTACGACCTGCAGGCACTGCCCGAAGCCACCGACTACCTGGCCGCGGCCAGCGCGCTGCAGGCGCACCAGCGCCGCCGCGCCCTGGTCGTGCTGATCACCAACGTGCGCGACGAAGACGACGTGGAACTGCGCGCCGCAGTCGGCATGCTGTCCAAACGCCACCTGGTGATGCTGGTCAGCCTGCGCGAACTGGCGCTGGACCGCGCCGCCAGCGAGCCGGGCGAAGAACTGGAAGACAGCATCCGCAGCGCCGCCGCGATGCACTACCTGGCCGAGCGCGACCGCGTGCACGAATCCCTGCGCCGCGAAGGCGTCAACACCCTCGACGTCAGCTGCAGCGAACTGTCCGGCGCGCTGATCGAGCGGTATCTGGCATTGAAACGGAGCAGTCGGCTTTGAGCGGTGTGACGGGCACGCTTTCGCGCAGCGCCATGTTGTCCGGGCTGCCTTCCAAAAATGCAACGGCCCTGTTTTGGTTCAATTACCTCAGCTCCTTTTGCTGGAGCGCGTCCCCGAGGGCATGAAGCGCCAGGTGCCGCCGGCCGCTGACGCCGATCCGTTCATAGATGTTGTGCAGATGGGTCTTCACCGTGGTCGGACTGATGCCCAGGTGGCGGCCGATTTCCTTGTTGCTCAGGCCTCGCGCCACGCAGCCCACAATGCCGCGCTGGCGTTCGGTGAGTTGTTCCATGCTCGCCGAGGCAGGCAGTTCCATCCGGATCTGCTGCTTCAGGTTGACCAGTGCTTCAGCCATCAGTCCGCGCGGTATCCAGGGTTCGCCGGCATGGACGGCAAGAATCGCCCGATGCCACGTCGCCGGCTGCGAATCGCGTGGCACGCAGCCGTGCACCCCCTGCTTTACTGCCGCGAGGACTTCCGGGGTGGCGAGGGTGTGGGCAAACAGCAGCAGTCGCGGTGGCGCGGGGGAGGCCAGCAACAGACCGAGCAGGTCAGGACAGGCCCGCGACCAACGGACGTCGAGCACCACCACGGAAGGATGATGGATGGCAATCAGCTGGCGCAGACGTTCCGGCTCGCCGGTATGGCCACGGACGTCGAGCTCCCCGTACTGCCCGAGCGCGGTGCCCAAGGCGCGGCGAAAGGCCAGTTCTGGACTACCCAGCACGATACTGATCACGCTGCCCCCCCCCAGGCGGAGTACCCCGTTCCCTGCGCACCGTGTGGTGTGGCTGACGGGTGCGCAGTAGTGATGCCGTGCATTGCCGGCTCATCACGACGGTAACGTACTCCGTTTGGAGTATTCAGTCGCGCATGCCGCCAAGATCATGCTGCGTCTCCCGCCCAGGCGCCCAGGAGATCCCGACATGAACATCAAGCGATTGTTTGGCGTACCCCTTTTGGCACTGCTGTTGACCTTGCTGGCAGCGACATCGGCATGGGCTGCCACGACCGTCACCTATACCGGTCAAGGCTTCAGCTTCGACGGCACCAACCACAACCTCAACGATCAGCGTTGCGGCCTGACCGGGCAGGACGATGCCGATGATGGCAATACCGGCCAGTTCGCCGATTGGCACGGGCCGGGCCAGCCGTACCAGACCGGGGACGGCTACCTCGTCTGGGTGCTGACCGCCAATGGAGCGACATCGGCAACGCTCGTCCTGCCGGACAAAACCGTTCAGATGATAAAGGTCGGCGGCACCTTCAAGTTCGCCAGCGCCTATTACTCGTACCAGGCGCTTGTCGGCACGCCGGTGACGGCCAGCTACACCGGTACGGCCAGGGGCAACGTCCAGCTGGTGGTCAGCCACGGTTGCCAACCGCTTGAAACCGATAGCCTTGGTGCGTGGTGTTCGCCGGGTTACTGGCGCAATGCCTCGTCCACGGCGTGGACGCTGATCGGCACGGACCAGTTCGAGGCGTTCAACGACACGGTCGTCCCGGGGTTCTACAACACGCCTTCGCTCGCAGGACCGACTCTCATCCAGGTACTCACCACGCCGGGCGCCAACACCTTCGGTGCAGCGGCGGCTCCGTATGGGCTGAATGCCTTCAATGCCACAGGCGCCTACCTGACCAACAGGATCCCGGGCTTCCATTTCGATGTGAACCTGGTCGGCAACGAGAATGCCTGCCCGATCGACAATCACGGCCACTACAAGATCCCGGAATGACCGGACGGTGCTGAACCGGCAAACCCCCATCCCCCGGCCAACGGCCGGGGGATTGTCATGAGAGGGCGGTCGAGGGGCGGAACTGGTCAGATTCCCTCGTGGCTGGTGGTCCGTTGCCGTGGGTCGCATGCGTCTGGAGGGCTGGCGGATCATGTCCGCCCTGCGCGTGGCATGCCGGTGGCGTCTGCTCAGCGCTCCACGTGTTCCGCCGCGCCCGGCGGTTTCGGCGTACCGATCCAGCGCCGCGTGCCGAGTTGCTGGTCGATGCTGTTGGCCAGTTGTTCGATGCGCGGGCGTACCGCTTCGGCGGCCGGACCGGTGCAGCCGAGGTAGAAGTCCACGCTGCGGCTGCCGCCGGGGCCGCCCACGGTGATCCTGATGCCGGGCTGGTCGGTCATGATCATGCCGCAGCCGTCGTTGCGGCTGACGTAACTGGCCTGCATCGCATCGAAATCCGCGCGCGCCAGCGCGTCGTGGATCGCGGCCAGCTGGGTCGGGGTGACCTGGCCGGTGGCCTGCATGGTTTGCACGTGGGCCTGGCCGGTGAAGCTGACCTGGCCGGCGGCGGTCACGGTCACGCGGTACGCGGGGCAATTGCCGAAGCACGTGCTGCGTTCGAGGGTGATGCTGTTTTCAGGCATGGGCTGGGTACCGTCGGCCTGGGCGCGCACGGCGCAGGCGCCCAGCCACAGCATCGAGCCGGTGAGCAGGCCGCGCAGCAACAGGGTGCAGGCTGGCTTCATGGTGATGCTCCGTGTCGGTCGGGGATGACCAGCATAGCGGCGCGCGATGAAGGCGATGTGCGCGTGGCGCGTGGCGCCATCAGTCCTCCTCCGCGTGCGGTTTCCACGCCTCGCTGAGCTGCTTCTGCACGGTGGCCGGCACCGCCTCGTAGTGGCTGAGGTCGAGGCTGTAGCGGCCGCGGCCACCGGTCATCGATTTCAGTTCGGTGGGGTAGTCGGTCAGTTCGGCCAGCGGCGCCTGCGCCTTGATCACCAGCTCGCCGCCACGCTGGCTGTCGGTACCCAGGATGCGGGCGCGCTTGCCGGCCAGGCCGCCGGTGACGTCGCCCACGTTGTGCTCGGGGATCGCCACCTCGATGTTGACGATCGGCTCCAGCACGGTGGGCCGCGCCTTCACCACGGCATCGAGGAATGCCTTCTTGCCGGCGCTGATGAAGGCCACTTCCTTGGAGTCCACCGCGTGGTACTTGCCGTCGTAGACGGTGACGCGCACGTCCTGCAGCGGATAGCCGGCCACGGCGCCGTGTTCCATCGCCTGGCGTACGCCTTTCTCGATCGCCGGCAGGAACTGCCCGGGAATCACGCCGCCCTTCACCGCGTCGACGAACTCGAACCCGGCGCCGCGTTCCATCGGCTCGACGCGCAGGAACACCTCGCCGAACTGGCCGGCGCCGCCGGTCTGCTTTTTGTGCCGGTGATGGCCTTCGGCGTGGCCGGCGATGGTTTCGCGATAGGCGATCCGCGGCGGATGCGAGTCGACCTCCACGCCGTAGCGCTCGCGCATGCGTTCCAGCATCACCTTCAGGTGCAGGTCGGACAGGCCGCGCACCACGGTCTCGTTGAGCTCCTTGTGATGTTCGACGCGAAAGCACGGGTCCTCTTCGGCCAGCCGCGCCAGCGCGTTGGAAAGCTTCTGCTCCTGGCCCTTGTGCTTCGGCTCAAGTGCCAGCCCGAACATCGGCGCGGGAAACGCCAGCGGCGCCAGGCTGATCCGGTCCTCGTCGTGCGAGTCGTGCAGCACCGCGTCGAAATGGATCTCCTCCACCTTGGCCACCGCGGCGATGTCGCCGGGCACGGCGGCTTCGATCTCCACGTGGTTCTTGCCCTGCACCCGGAACAGGTGGCCGACCTTGAACGGCTTGCGGCCGTCGTCGACCAGCAGCTGGCTGTCGCGGCGCACGGTGCCCTGCCATACGCGGAACACGCCCAGCTTGCCCACGAAGGGGTCGTTGACGATCTTGAACACGTCGGCGATCACGTGGGCCGACGGATCGGCGCTGACCGCCAGCGGCGTGCCGTCGTCGCGGGCGAACGGTGGCGGGTTGCCTTCGGCGGGATTGGGCAGCAATCGCGCGGCGAGGTCGAGGAATTCGCGGATGCCCGCGCCGGTGCGGGCGCTGACGAAGCAGATCGGCACCAGGTGTCCTTCGCGCAGGCATTGCTCGAACGCATCGTGGAGCTGCTCCGGCGTGAGCGAGCCTTCGCCGGCATCGAGGTAGCAGTCCATCACGCCTTCGTTGATCTCCACCACCTGGTCGAGGATGCGCTGGTGCGCCTCGGCCAGTGACGAGAAATCGGTGGCGCCGTCGCTGTGGAAGAAGCAGTCCAGCACGCGGCTGCCGCGATTGGCGGGCAGGTTCACCGGCAGGCATTCGCTGCCGAACTCGTCGCGCAGCGCGTCGACCAGGGCGGGCAGGTTGGCGCCGTCGAAGTCGATCTTGTTGATCACCAGCACGCGGGCCAGGCCGCGCGCTTTTGCATGCATCATCATCCGGCGCGTGCCGTACTCGATGCCGTTGATCGCGTTGACCACCACCGCCACGGTTTCCACCGCCGACAGCGAGGCCAGCGTGGCGCCGCGGAAGTCGGCGTAGCCGGCGGTGTCGATCAGGTTCACGTGGCAGTCGCCGTGGTCGAGGTTCGCCACGCAGCTGTCGATGGAATGGGCGCGCGATTTCTCCTGGCTGTCGCTGTCGGAAACCGTGTTGCCGCGCTCGACGCTGCCGGCGGACTGGATGGCGCCGCCGGCGACCAGCAGCGCCTCGAACAAGCTGGTCTTGCCCACGCCGGCGTGCCCGGCGAATGCGATGTTGCGGATGCTTTCCGTGGAATACGTCACGATGCGACCCTCCCATGACTGGGCGCGGATCGTGCCGGCATCAACCACGGCGCCGCACGAAGCCGCGCTGTAGCGGCTGACAATGGCGGGCCGTCATGGTCGTCCTCGAGTTCGCGGCAGGCGAAGTCAGCGGATCGGGCGGTCATGGCGGAGAGGCGGCGCAAGGC